>JAOTWE010000226.1 GCA_029863065.1 Betaproteobacteria bacterium | reverse complement strand
CAGGGCGGCAAGTGCGTGCCCTACTACCGCTGGGTGTCCGACTACATCGCGGTCCTCGGCGGCCGCTAGGTTCCTCCTCCGCGCCCGCGGCGTGACGCGCCGCGGGCGCGCCCCTTTTTTCAGCACATGGTCGCCGCCGTCGCGTTCGATGACGTGAGCTGCGCCTTCGGGCCGGTGCTTGCCGTCGACCGCGTGAGCCTCGAAGTGCGCGAGGGCGAGTTCTTCACCTTGCTCGGGCCTTCGGGCTCGGGCAAGACGACCTGCCTCAGGATGATCGGCGGGTTCCAGTTCCCGACGCGCGGCCGCGTGCTGATCCACGGCGCGGACGCCACGCGCCGGCCGCCCTACGAGCGCGACGTGAACACCGTGTTCCAGGACTACGCGCTGTTCCCGCACATGAACGTGCGCGACAACATCGCCTACGGCCTGATGGTGCGCGGCGTGGGCAAGGCCGAGCGCTACCGGCGCGCCGACGAGATGCTGGAGCTCGTGCACCTGCCCGGCAGCGGCGCGCGCCGCCCCGCCGAGCTCTCGGGCGGCCAGCGCCAGCGCGTGGCGCTCGCGCGCGCGCTCATCAACCGGCCACGCGTGCTGCTGCTCGACGAGCCGCTCGGCGCGCTGGATCTCAAGCTCCGGGAGAGCATGCAGGTGGAGCTGAAGGCGCTCCAGCGCCAGGTCGGCATCACCTTCGTGTTCGTCACGCACGACCAGCAGGAGGCGCTTTCCATGAGCGACCGCGTGTGCGTGTTCGACCGCGGCCGCGTCGAGCAGACCGGCACGCCTGAGGAGATCTACGACCGGCCGGCGACGCGCTTCGTCGCGGGCTTCGTCGGCACCGGCAACCTGCTGGAAGGCGCGCAGGCGCAGCGCCTGGCGGGGGTCGATAGCGCCGTGATGCTGCGCGCCGAGCGCATCGCGATCGAGCCGCGCCGCGCGGGCGGCGTGCCCGGCGTGGTGAAGGAAGTGGAGTACCTCGGCGCCTTCATCCGCTACATCGTGGACGCGGGCGACGGCGTCGAGCTGCTGGTGAACGCCGCGCGGCGCGAGTTCGAGCGCGGCGCCGAGGTGACGCTCACCTGGCCCGAGGCCGCCTGCCACCGCGTCCCGGAGGCGCGCGCGTGAGCGCGATCGCCCGAAGCGTCTCCACCGCGCTCTACGGGCGCCGGCGGCTCGCGCTCACGCTGCTGCTCGGGCTGCCGCTGTTCTGGCTCGGCGTGGTGTACTGCGGGTCGCTGCTCGCGCTGCTCGCCAACAGCTTCTTCGGCATGGACCCGTTCTCGGGCATGGTGAAGCGCGAGTTCACGCTGCAGAACTTCGTCGACCTCGGCGCGCCTGCGAACCTGGACGTGATCGTGCGCACCGTGGCGATGGCCGCCGCCGTGACGCTCGGCTGCGCGGCGATCGGCTTTCCCATCGCCTACCTCATGGCGCGCTACACGCGCGGCTGGTGCGCGCGGCGTTCTACCTCGGCGTGATGCTGCCGCTGTGGTCGAGCTACCTGGTGCGCGTGTACGCCTGGAAGCTGCTGCTCGCCAAGGAGGGCGTGGTGAACTGGGTGTTCGCCGAGAGCGGCCTCGGCTGGATGCTGAACGCGCTGCTGGCGATCCCGGTGATCGGCGGGCCCTCGCTCTCGATCTCGACGCTCGGCACCTTCATCGTCTTCGTCTACATCTGGCTGCCGTTCATGATCCTGCCGATCCAGGCGGCGCTCGAGCGCGTGCCGCAGAGCCTGATCGAGGCCTCGGCCGACCTCGGCGCGCGCGACGCGGCGACCTTCCGCAGGGTGATCTTCCCGCTCGCCCTCCCCGGCATCGTCGCCGGATCGATCTTCACCTTCTCGCTCACGCTGGGCGACTACATCATCCCGGGGATCATCGGCGATTCGTCGCTGTTCCTCGGCCAGGTGGTGTTCCTGCAGCAGGGCACCGCGGGCAACGTGCCGCTCGCGGCGGCTTTCACGATGGTGCCGATCGCGGTGATGGCCGTGTACCTCGCGATCGCCAAGCGCATGGGGGCCTTCGATGCGCTCTGAGCGCCGCGGCGGCGCCTCGCGCCCGCTCATCGCCGGCGCGCTCGCCGGCATGGCGTTCCTGCACGTGCCGATGCTGTTCATCTTCCTGTACGCCTTCTCGAGCGAGGACCAGACCTACCTCTTCCCGCCGCCGGGGCTGACGACGAAATGGTTCGGCGTCGCGTGGGAGCGGCCCGACGTGTGGCAGGCGATCCGGCTCTCGCTCGAGGTGGCGACGGTCACCACGGCGCTGGCGCTCGTGCTCGGCACGCTCGCGGCGCTCGCGCTCGCGCGCACCCGCTTCTTCGGCCGCGAGGCGGTGTCGCTGCTGCTGGTGCTGCCGATCGCACTGCCCGGCATCGTCACCGGCATCGCGCTGCGGTCGGCCTACGGCCTCTCGGGCATCCCGTTCGGCTTCTGGACCATCGTCGTCGGCCACGCCACGTTCTGCATCGTGGTCGTGTACAACAACGCGGTCGCGCGGCTGCGGCGCACCAGCCCTTCGCTCGTCGAAGCCTCGATGGACCTCGGCGCGGACGCCTTCCAGACGCTGCGCTACGTGCTGCTGCCGAGCCTCGGCACCGCGCTCCTCGCGGGCGGCATGCTCGCCTTCGCGCTCTCGTTCGACGAGGTCATCGTCACCACCTTCACCGCCGGGCAGCAGACCACGCTGCCCATCTGGATGCTGCAGGAGCTGGTGCGCCCGCGCCAGCGCCCGGTCACCAACGTCGTCGCGGTGGTGATCGTCGCACTCACTTTCATTCCCATCCTCGCCGCCTATTACCTGACGCGCGGCGAAGAGCACGCCAGCGGAGGCCGCCTATGAACGACAAACGAGGTAACGCCATGAAGTTCCAGACCCAGCTGCTGATCGACGGCCAGTTCGTGGACGGCGAGGGGCGCGCCGAGGAAATCCTCAACCCCGCCACCGGCACGGCGCTGGTAAGCGTGCGCGAGGCGTCCTTCGACCAGCTGAACCGCGCCGTGGGCGCGGCGCATCGCGCGTTCGCCTCGTGGTCCGAGACCACGCCCGCGGAGCGCGGCGCCCTCCTTCTCAAGCTCGCCGCCGGCATCGAGGAGCACGCCGAGGAGTTCGCGCGCATCGAGTCGCTCAACTGCGGCAAGCCCTACGCGCGCGTTCTCGCCGACGAGATGCCGGCGATCGTGGATTGCTTTCGCTTCTTCGCCGGCGCGGCGCGCTGCATGCCGGGCTCGGCGGTGAACGAGTACCTCGCAGGGCACACCAGCATGATCCGGCGCGACCCGATCGGGGTCGTCGGCTCGGTCGCGCCGTGGAACTATCCGCTCATGATGGCGGCGTGGAAGGCGGCGCCCGCGCTCGCCGCGGGGAACACCGTGGTGCTCAAGCCCTCGGAGCAGACCCCGCTCACGTCGCTGCGGCTCGCGCAGCTCGCCGCCGAAATCTTTCCGAAGGGCGTACTCAACATCGTCTGCGGGCGCGGCGACTCGGTGGGCGCGCCGCTGATCGAGCACCCGCTCGTGCGCATGGTCTCGCTCACCGGCGACGTGGCGACCGGGCAGAAGGTGCTGCAGGCGGCGGCCAAGTCCTTGAAGCGCACGCATCTCGAGCTCGGCGGCAAGGCGCCGGTGCTGGTGTTCGACGACGCCGACCTCGCCGAGGTGGTCGAGGGCATCCGCACCTTCGGCTACTACAACGCCGGCCAGGACTGCACCGCCGCCTGCCGCATCTACGCCGGGTCGAAGGTCTACGAGCGCTTCGCCGCCGACCTCTCCAGCGCCGTGTCCTCGATCAAGGTCGGCACGCAGGACGAGGACGGCGTGGAGATCGGCTCGCTCATCTCCGAGCGGCAGCGCAACCGCGTGGCGAGCTTCGTCGAGCGCGCCGCCACCGCCGGGCACATGGAGGTGCTCACGGGCGGGAAGCTGCGCGCCGGCAAGGGCTTCTTCTACGAGCCCACGGTGATCGCCGGCGCCAAGCAGGAGGACGAGATCGTGCGGCGCGAGGTGTTCGGCCCGGTGGTGTCGGTGACGCGCTTCACCGAGGAGGCGCAGGCGATCGAGTTCGCCAACGACTCCGACTACGGCCTCGCCTCCTCGGTGTGGACCACCGACATCCGCAAGGCGATGCGGGTGGCCAAGCGCCTGCAGTACGGCTGCACCTGGATCAACACCCACTTCATGCTGGTGAACGAGATGCCGCACGGCGGCATGAAAGCCTCGGGCTACGGCAAGGACATGTCGATGTACGCGCTCGAGGACTACAGCGTGGTGCGCCACGTGATGGCGAAGATCTAGCGGCGCGTTTCGCGCGGCGTCTTTCCGCCCCGGCGGAAAGATGCTGTAATCCGCCGGTCAACCGATCAGGGGGGGATCCCAACATGAAGCGCATCGCCATCACGCTCGTCGCCGCGGCGTTCGCCGGCGCGGCACTCGCCCAGGACAAGCCGCTCATCGCCGGGGTCGACGGCACCTTCGCGCCGCACGCCATGCCCAAGCTCGGCGGCGGGGTCGAGGGCTTCAACGTCGACCTGATCAACGAGATCGCGAAGCAGATGGGCAAGAAGATCGAGATCTTCGCGGGCCAGTTCTCGGGCCTGATCCCGGCGATGAACGCCGGCCAGATCAGCTTCGTCGGCGCGCCCACCACGGTGACTCCGGAGCGCGCGCAGAACCTGCTGTTCAGCGAGGGCTACCTCAACACCTTTTACGCCTTCGTCGTGCCGGCGAATGCCGCCGACGTGAAGACCCTGGAGGACCTGAAGGGCAAGACCATCTCGCTCAACCGCGGCTCGGCCTACGACAAGTGGGCGCAGGAGAACGCCGCCAAGCACGGCTTCAAAGTGGAGTCGTTCGGCACCAACGCCGACTCGGTGCAGGCGCTGATCTCGGGCCGTGCCGACGTGCAGATGTCGGGCAACACGGTGGCCGCCTACTCGGTGCTGAAGGCGAACGGCCAGACCAAGCTCGCCACGCTCAAGGTCGACCAGGGCCTGGTGTGGGGCGCGGCGTTCCGCAAGGACGATCCGGCGCTGCGCAACGCCGTCGACGAGGCAATCGAGTGCCTGAAGATGAACGGCACCCTGCCCCGGCTCTACGAGAAGTGGTTCGGCCACAAGGCGCCCCCCGGCTCGGCCACGGTGACCGTATACCCGGGGTACGGCGTGCCGGGCATGGCGGGGCACGACCCCAAGGAGCACACGCCGAGCTGCAAGTAAGCCGTTGAGCGGCGAGGCGCCGATCCTCGAGGTCCGGGGGCTGCACAAGTCCTTCGGC
>JAOTWE010000224.1 GCA_029863065.1 Betaproteobacteria bacterium | reverse complement strand
TATCAAGAACTTACAAAATCTACCTCGAGCGATATCTCATTTGCTGTGAGATCGTCCGCAACGGCCGAGGATCTGCCTGACGCCTCCTTCGCGGGCCAGCAGGAAACATTTCTCAATGTGCACGGCATCGAGAACGTATTGCATGCCGTGCGACTGGTATTCGCCTCGCTGTACAACGACCGCGCCATCTCCTATCGCGCGCACCAGGGTTTCGAGCACGGCGACGTGGCGCTTTCGGCGGCTGTGCAGCAGATGGTGCGCAGCGATCTCGGTGCGAGCGGCGTCATGTTCACGCTGGACACCGAATCGGGCTTTCGCGATGTCGTATTCATCACCGCTGCCTACGGCCTGGGCGAGATGGTGGTGCAGGGCGCGGTCAATCCGGACGAGTTCTATGTCCACAAGCCGATGCTGGAGCGCGGTCGTCCGGCCATCGTGCGGCGCGCGCTCGGCAGCAAGCAGGAAAAGATGATCTAC
The DNA here is from genome assembly GCA_029863065.1 of Betaproteobacteria bacterium. GTDB lineage: Bacteria > Pseudomonadota > Gammaproteobacteria > Burkholderiales > SG8-39 > JAABQT01. Next base: position 4,801 of record JAOTWE010000224.1, on the reverse strand, counting down.
GCTGACGCGCACGCCAGTGGACGTTCGGTGCAAACGGTAGCGGTCGCGGAGGCCGAGCGGCACCGCTTCTCGCTCGCCGATGCCGACGTGCTGGAGCTGGCGCGGGCTGCGCTGGCGATTGAAAAGCACTACCGCCGGCCGATGGACATCGAATGGGCCAAGGATGGCGCCGACGGGCGCATCTACGTGCTGCAGGCGCGGCCCGAGACCGTGAAGTCGCGCTCGCAAGGCGGCACCGACGAGCAGTTCCGCCTGCAAAAGCGCGGCCCGGTGCTCGCCACCGGTCGCGCCATCGGCCACAAGATCGGCGCCGGACCCGTGCGCTTGGTGGCCGACGCCTCGCTCATGTCGAAGGTGCAGAAGGGCGACGTGCTGGTGACCGACATGACCGACCCGAACTGGGAACCGGTGATGAAGCTGGCCTCGGCCATCGTCACCAACCGCGGCGGGCGCACCTGCCATGCGGCGATCATCGCCCGTGAACTGGGCATCCCGGCGGTGGTGGGCTGCGGCGACGCGACCGAAAAGCTGCGCGGCGCTCAGGCAGTCACGGTGTCCTGCGCCGAAGGAGACACCGGCAATGTCTACGAGGGCAGCCTGCCGTTCGAGGTGAGCGCCGTGGAGCGCGGCTCGATGCCGGACATTCCCGTCAAGATCGCCATGAACGTCGGCAATCCGCAGCTGGCGTTCGATTTCGCCCAGCTGCCGAACGCCGGCGTCGGGCTGGCGCGAATCGAGTTCGTCATCAACAACGAGATCGGCGTTCATCCGCGCGCCTGCCTCGAGCATGCCGGGCTGCCGCCCGAGCTGCGCGCCAAGGTCGACGCAGCCGCGCGCGGTTATGCCAGCGCGGAGAGCTTCTTTCGCGAGAAACTGACCGAAGGCGTCGCCACCATCGCGGCGGCCTTCTGGCCCAAGCCGGTGATCGTGCGCCTTTCGGATTTCAAGTCGAACGAATACCGCAAGCTGCTGGGCGGGGAGCGTTACGAGCCGGAGGAGGAGAACCCGATGCTGGGTTTCCGTGGCGCCCTGCGCTACCTTGCCGAGAGCTTCCGCGGCTGCTTCGATCTCGAATGCGCCGCCCTGCGCAAAGTGCGCGGCGAGCTCGGCCTGACGAACGTGGAGCTGATGGTGCCGTTCGTGCGCACGGTCGACGAAGCGCGCCGCGTCATCGCCCTGCTGGCGGAAAACGGCCTGCGGCGCGGCGAAGACGGCCTGAGGATCGTCATGATGTGCGAGCTGCCCTCCAATGCGCTGCTCGCCGAGGCGTTCCTCGCGCACTTCGACGGCTTTTCCATCGGCTCCAACGACCTGACGCAGCTGACGCTCGGTCTGGATCGCGATTCGGGCCTGGTGGCCGAAGAATTCGACGAGCGCAATGCCGCCGTGAAGGCGCTGCTCGCGATGGCGATCCGCGCCTGCCGCAAGCAGAACAAGTATGTCGGCATTTGCGGGCAGGGTCCCTCGGACCATCCGGACCTGGCCCGCTGGCTCATGGAGCAGGGCATCGACAGCCTGTCGCTCAATCCGGATACGGTGGTGGCGACCTGGCGGGCGCTGGCGGAGCCGACGCCCGCCGCGCAACCTTCAGCGGCTGCGTAGCAGCTTCTGCTTGTCGCGCTGCCATTGCTTTTCGCGCTCGGCGGCGCGCTTGTCGTGCTTCAACTTGCCGCGCGCCAGGCCGATTTCGAGCTTGATGCGCCCCTTGCTGAAATGCAGGTCGAGCGGGATCAGCGCGTAGCCGCGCTGCTGCACCTTGCCGACCAGGCGGCGGATTTCCTCGGCATGCAGCAGGAGCTTGCGCGTGCGCCCGGCGTCGGGGATGTAATGCGTGGAAACCGTGGCGAGGGGCGTGATGTTGCCGCCGATCAGCCACAGTTCCTCGCCCTTGATCAGCACGTAGGCGTCCGCCAGCTGCGCGCGGCCTGCACGAATCGCCTTCACCTCCCAGCCTTCGAGCGCGATGCCGGCCTCGTAACGCTCTTCGATGAAGTAGTCGTGAAAGGCCTTCCGGTTCTGGGCGATCGACATGGGTGCGCGCGCTCTGCAGCCGCGATTCTCCCATGAAGCGCATCACGCGCTCCGCGATTGTCGAGCACGGCGCGTCCGCGATGTATGCGCTGGTTGAGGACATCGAGGCGTACCCGCAATTTCTGCCTTGGTGCCGCAAGGCACTCGTACGCGAGCGCACCCCGCAGCGCACCGTGGCGACGCTCGCCGTCGGCGTGAAGGGTCTGCGCTACGAATTCACCACGCAGAACGCCAATCGGCCGCATGAGGCGATCGACTTGAAACTGCTCGAAGGGCCGTTCCGGCATTTCGCAGCCCACTGGCGATTCAGCGCCCTCGGCGCTCGCGCCGCGCGCATCGAGTTTGCGATGGAGTACCAATTCGCGGGCGCCCTCGTATCGCGGGCCCTCGGACCGCTGTTCGAAACTATCGCCGACACGATGGTCGATGCCTTCAAGCGACGCGCCGACGCCGTCTATGGGCAAGCTGCGCGTTGAAGTGATCGAGGCCGTGCCGGAGGGCCACGCACGCGTGGGGCTGGAGCTCGAGGAGGGCGCCACTGTGCGCCACGCCCTGGTGGCAGCGGGGCGGCCCGCGGCGCGCGACGTCGGCATCTACGGCCGGCGGGTCGCGCCGGATACGCGGCTTGCCGACGGCGATCGCGTCGAGATCTACCGCCCGCTCAGTGCGGACCCGAAGGACGCGCGCCGGCGACGCGCACTGCGGCGCCGGCGCTAGGCGGCCTCAACTGCACCAGTCGCGAACCGCCTGGCGCGCGGCGTCGGCTTCGCGGGCACGAGCCTCGTCGTCCAGGTAGTAGCGCTCTCCCTGGGCATTGGTGCGCGAAACGCGTTGGCCGCTCTCCAAGGTCGCCAAGGCCTCCTGGGCGCGGGCGCAATTCTGCTGCTTTGTCTCGGCATCCTTCGCTGCCAGCGCTTCCTTCTCGCGCGCCTTCTGCGCCTCGAGCTGGCGCTTGCGGAATTCCTGCTCCTGCTCGGCCGGGGTCAGCGGCCCCTTGCGCGCTTCCGTGCCGGCCGCGTCCTTTGCCGTGTCGTCCGGCGCGGATGTTGGAGGCGCAGCCGACGGCGTCCGCAGGGTACGCGATGTCACGCCCGGCGGCGGCGGCGTCGCCGTATAGTGCACGCGGCCGTCCTTGTCGACCCATCGGTACAGCTGCGCGGACGCTGCCGCCGCGAACGCGAGCATCATGGTCAGTATCAGGATTCTCATCATGCGCAGTTCCTCGTCACGTGCCGACGAGCCGCAGTCGGCGCTGCAGACGCGAGTATAATGCCGCTTTGCATGAAAGGCTGAGCATGCGCGTCATCCAGAAGGCGCTGACCTTCGACGATGTCCTCCTCCTGCCCGCGCATTCGCGGGTCCTGCCGCGCGAAGTTTCCCTCAAGACCCGCCTCACCCGGCAACTCGAGCTCAACATCCCGATCGTGTCCGCGGCGATGGACACCGTCACCGAGGCCCGACTGGCGATCGCCATCGCGCAGGAAGGCGGGCTCGGCGTCATCCACAAGAACCTGACGCCGCAGCAGCAGGCGACCGAGGTGGCGAAAGTCAAGCGCTTCGAGTCGGGCGTGCTGCGCGACCCGATGACCATTGCGCCGGAGCTCTCGGTGCGCGAAGCGATGGCGCTGCAGAAGCAGCACCGGATCTCCGGCCTCCCGGTCGTCAAGGGGGACAAGGTGGTGGGCATCGTCACTAACCGCGACCTGCGCTTCGAGACCAAGCTCGACCAGCCGGTGAAGAACGTCATGACGCCGCAGAAGAACCTCATCACGATGCGCGAGGGCGCGAGTCGCGAGCAGGCGCTGGAATTGCTGCACAAGCATCGCCTGGAGCGCGTACTGGTGGTCGACGCCGACTGGCGTCTGCGCGGCCTGGTCACGGTCAAGGACATCATGAAGGAAACCGAGCATCCCAACGCCTGCAAGGATGCGCAGGGCAAGCTGCGCGTCGGCGCCGCGGTGGGCGTGGGCGAGGGCACCGAGGAGCGCGTCGACGCGCTGGTCGAGGCCGGCGCCGACGTGCTGGTCGTCGACACGGCGCACGGCCACGCGCAGGCCGTGCTCGACCGTGTGCAGTGGATCAAGAAGAAATTTCCGCACATGCAGGTGATCGGCGGCAACATCGGCACCGCCGACGGCGCCCGGGCGCTCGTCGATCACGGTGCCGACGGCGTCAAGGTCGGCATCGGGCCGGGCTCGATCTGCACGACGCGCGTCGTCGCCGGCGTCGGCGTGCCGCAGATCACGGCCATCCAGGACGTGGCCGAGGCGCTCGCCAAGACCGACGTGCCGCTGATCGCCGACGGTGGCGTGCGCTATTCTGGCGACGCCGCCAAGGCCCTGGGTGCGGGCGCGCATGTCGTGATGCTGGGCTCGATGTTCGCCGGCACCGAGGAATCGCCCGGCGAGATCGAGCTCTACCAGGGCCGCTCCTACAAGTCCTATCGCGGCATGGGATCGCTCGGCGCCATGCAGAAGGGCGCCGCCGACCGCTATTTCCAGGATTCGGAAATGAACGTGGACAAGCTGGTGCCCGAGGGCGTCGAAGGTCGCGTGCCCTACAAGGGCAGCGTCGTCTGGGTGATCCAGCAGCTCACCGGCGGTATGCGCGCGAGCATGGGGTATACGGGATGCGCCACCGTGGAAGAGTTGCGCACCCGCTCGAAGTTCGTGGAAATCACGACGGCAGGCATGCGCGAATCGCACGTGCACGACGTGCAGATCGTCAAGGAAGCGCCCAACTACCGCGCCGATTGAGATCGGGATGCACG
>JAOTWE010000033.1 GCA_029863065.1 Betaproteobacteria bacterium | reverse complement strand
GCGGCACGTAGATCGACTCGAGCAGCTCCGGGTGCTGGTCGAAGAACTGCGGGTGCGTGCGGAAAAACTGCTCGACTTCTTCTGCGGTCATGCGGCGGGTTGCCCTTGTCGTTCTAGAGTTCGATCGATCCTTCGAACACCGCCTGCGCGGGGCCCTTCATGCAGACCGGATTGTCGCCGCCCGCCCAAGCGATGGTCAACGCTCCGCCGCGCGTCTCGACGCGCGCCGGCGAGTCGAGAAGTCCGCGCGCGATGCCTGCCACCGCCGCGGCGCAGGCGCCGGTGCCGCAGGAAAGCGTCTCGCCAGCGCCGCGCTCCCAGACGCGCAGCTTTAGCGCGTGGCGATCCAGCACCTGCATGTAGCCGGCGTTCACGCGCTGCGGAAAGCGCGGGTGGTGCTCGATGAGCGGCCCTTGCGTCGCCACCGGCGCGGTATCGACGTCGGCGACCAGCTGCACGGCGTGCGGGTTGCCCATCGAGAGGATGGCGAGCTCGACGCGCTCGCCGCCGACTTCGAGCGGCTGCACGAGCGGCGACTCGCGAAGCGCCGGCCCCATGTCGACGCTCACTTCGCCGTCGTCTTCCAGCCGCGGCACGATGACGCCGGCAGGCGTCTCGACGCGGATTTCGCGCTTTCCCGTCAGGCCCCTCGCGTGCACGAACTTGACGAAGCAGCGGGCGCCGTTGCCGCACTGCTCGACCTCGCCGCCCTCGGCATTGAAGATGCGGTAGCGGAAATCGTTGGCGCTGTCCTGCGGGCTTTCGACCACCAGCAGCTGGTCGCAGCCGACGCCGAAATGCCGGTCGGCAAGGCGCCTGACCTGCTCGCGCCCGAGCGCGAACGGCGCGCGCGTGCAATCGAGCACGACGAAGTCGTTGCCCGCGCCCTGCATCTTGGCGAAGGCGATCAGAGGCAAGCGCGCAAGCTGCGGCAGACGTGCTGGATCTGCTCGTCCGTGAGCTGCGGGTAAATGGGAAGCGAGAGTACCTCGTGCGCCGCGGCCTCGGCGGCGGGCAGCGCGAGGCCACCGAACTCCTTCTCGAACACCGGCTGACGGTGCAGCGGGATCGGGTAATAGACGCCGCTCGCCACGCCGGCCGCGGCGAGCGCCTTTCGGGCGGCGTCGCGATTCGCGAGGCGCACGGTGAACTGGTGATAGACGTGGGCGCCGCGGCCGTGCGCCACGGGCAGCTGCAGCTTCGCGCCGGCGAGCAGCTCGCGGTAGCGCGCGGCGTGCTTTTGCCGCGCGGCGCTGAAGCGCGCGAGGTGCGGCAGCTTGGCGCGCAGCACCGCCGCTTGCAGCTCGTCGAGCCGGCTGTTGTAGCCGATCTCCTCGTGCAGGTAGGTATGCCGGCTGCCGTGGTGCCTGAGCATCCGCAGGCGCGTGTCGTGGCGCGCCTCGCGCGTGGTGACGAGGCCCGCGTCGCCGTAGGCGCCGAGGTTCTTCGTCGGGTAGAAGGAAAAGCAGCCGAAATCGCCCCAGGCGCCCGCCTGCGTGCCGTCCCAGTCGGCGGCGATCGCCTGCGCGCAGTCCTCGACCACGATGAGGCCTCGCCGCTTGCACAGCTCGGCGATCGCCGGCATCCCGGCGCACTGGCCGAACAGGTGCACCACGATCACGGCGCGCGTGCCCGGGGTGAGCGCGCGCTCAAGCGTCTCGGCGCTGAGGTTGTAGGTGCCCGGGTCGATGTCGGCGAACACGGGCGTGGCGCCGACGTAGGCGATCGCCTCCGCCGTGGCGATGAAAGTGAAGGCCGGGGTCACCACCTCGTCGCCGGGTCCCACGCCCGCGGCGCGCAGCGCAAGGTGCAGCGCATCCGTGCCGGAGTTGCAGGCCACTGCGTGCGGCACGCCGGCGAGCGCCGCGATTTCCTTTTCCAGCGCCGCGCCCTCCGGCCCGAGGACGAAGTGCCCCGAGACGAGCACGCGCTCGATCGCCGCGGCGATCTCGGCGCCGATCTCCGCCCATTCGGCCGCCAGGTCGAGCATCGGCACTTTCATGCCGACACCGCCCGGAAGCGCTCGAGCCGCGCGCGCACCAGGCGCCCGACTTCCAGCGCCAGCGCCAGCGCCCGGCGCCCGTCCTCGCCGCTCACCAGCGGCGCGCGGCCGCCGCGCACGGCGGCCACGAAATTCCCTATCTCGGCGCGCAGCTCGTCGCGATCGTCGTAGGTCGACTCGTCCTCGGCGATGGCGCCCTTGCGGTCGTCGCGCCGCACGATGCGCAGCCGTCCCGCCTGCAGGTCGGCCGAGGCATAGCCGTCGTGCTGGAAGACGCGCAGTTTCCTCACCGGCTGCTGGCTCACGCGGCTTGCCGACAGGTTGGCGACGCAGCCGTCGGCGAACTCGATGCGCACGTTGGCGATGTCGATGGAGTCGGTGAGCACCCGGAAACCGCAGGCGGAGATCTGCGCGATCTCGCTCTTCGCCAGCGCCAGAACCAGGTCGAGGTCGTGGATCATCAGGTCGAGCACGACGTCGACGTCGATGCCGCGCTGCTTGAAGCCCGAGAGGCGCTCGCAATCGATGAACAGCGGCTTGTCGAGCGCCGCGGCGAGCGCGCAAAACGCCGGATTGAAGCGCTGCAGGTGGCCTACAGCGAGCAGCGCGCGGCTCTTTTTCGCCGCCGCGATCAGCTGATCGGCCTGCGCCAGCGTGGTCGCGATCGGCTTTTCCACCAACACGTGCACCCCGGCCTCGAGGAACGGCAGCGCCGCGGCGTGATGATGTTCCGTGGGCACGGCGATCGACACCAGGTCGACCCCGCCCGCCAGCTCGCGCGGATCGACGAGCGCCTTGCAGCCGTGCTTCGCCGCGATGCTCTTCGCGCGCGCGGCATCGGCGTCGACCACCGCCACCAGGTCGACCCCAGGGGCGGCGGCGAGCTTCTCGGCGTGGAACTGGCCGAGGTAGCCAACGCCGACGACGGCCGCGCGCAGGTTCTTCTTCGTCACGATGCCCATTCTAGTCAGTAGAAGCGCGCCTCGCCCGGCGGGCGCGTCTTGAATCGCTTGTGCATCCACAGGTACTGCTCCGGGATCTCCTGCGCGACCTGCTCGATGTAGGCGTTCATGCGCCGCGTGTCGGCTTCGACGTCTTGGGTGGGAAAGTCCGCCCACGGCGGCTCGATCCGCACCACGTAGCCGCCGCCGCCGGGCTGCATGCGCGTCACGCACGGCAGCACCTTCGCGCTGGCCAGCCGTGCGATGCGCGACAGTCCCGGCACGGTGGCCGCGGCCACGCCGAAGAAGGGCACGAACACGGCGTCGCGCGGCCCGTAGTCCTGGTCGGGCAGGTAGTAGAACGGCCGGTGCTCGCGCATCATCGCCATGATCGGTACGCGCACGCCCTCCTGGCGCGAGACCTGGCGCTGGTCGCCGAAGCGCCCGCGCCCCAGTGCCAGCAGCCGCGCGAAGCGCGCGTCCTTGGGTCGCGAGTAGATGCCCACCATGTCGAGCTCGCAGGTGAGGCGCGTGAAGCCCGCGTCCATGCCGACGAAATGCGGGACGAAGAGGATCGCGGGACTGCCGCCGAGCGCGCGCAAGTGCTCCAGTCCCTCGACACGGATCAGGCGCTCGAGGCGCTCGCGCGGCGCCCACCACAGCAGGCCGCGCTCGACCAGGCTGCGGGTGAAGGCGCGCATGTGCGCGCGCGCCAGGCGCTCGCGCGCCGCGGGCGCCATGCCGGGAAAGCATTTCGCGAGGTTGATGCGCGTCACGTGGCGGCGCTCGGCGATCAGCCAGAAGAGCGCGGCACCGATGGCGTTGCCGATCGCCGCCTGCACGCCCAACGGCAGGAAGTGGATCAGCCACAGGAGGAAGATGGCGATGCGGCTCACGGCGGCGGCGCGTCCCGCGGGCGCTTGTAGCGGTTGTAGCCCCACAGGTACTGCGCCGGGCACTCGCGGATCGCGTCCTCCAGCGCGCGGTTCACGCGCCGAGCGGCGGTTTCGCCCGCGAGCGCCGCGGGCAGCGGCGTCACGCGCACCGCGTAGCCTTCGCCCTTCGGCAGGCGCCGGCCCATGACAAGAAAGGCGGCGACGTCGGCGCGCGCTGCGAGCTTGCCGGCGAGCGTCATGGTGTAGGCCGGGCGGCCGAAGAACTCGACCCACTCGCCTTCGCCGCGAGCGGGCACCTGGTCGGGAAGGATGCCGACCGCCTCGCGGCGCTTGAGCGCCGCGAGCAGCAGGCGTACGCCGCCCAGGTTGGCCGGGGCGAGCGTGACGTTCTTGCGCGCGCGCCCGGCTTCCATCATGCGCCGCAGGCGCTCCTTGTGCGCCGGGCGGTAGAGCGCGGTCAGCGGGCCGGTCTCGGCGACGACGTGCGCGGTGATTTCGAAGCAACCGAAGTGCGGCGTGAGGAACACCACGGCCTTGCCCGCGGCGCGCGCCACGGCCGCCGCCTCCAGCCCCTCGACGCGGCGCACGAGCGCCATCACCTCGGCGCGCGGCCGCAGCCAGAGTTTGGGCGCCTCGAACACCATGCGGCCCGCTTCGACGGCCGCGGCGCGCCGCGTCGCGGCGTCCGTGTAGCCCGCCTGCGCCAGGTTGGCGCGCAGCCGCCGACGGTAGGCCGGCGCGAGCTCCGCGAGCGCCCAGCCGATGACGCCACCCAACGCGTGCAGCACGCCGAGCGGCATGCGCGCCAGCAGGTGCATCATCTGATATCCTTGCAGCCGATTTTTTTCAGGCGACGGTCGAGCGATGAGCGATTATCTTTTTACTTCCGAATCGGTGTCCGAGGGCCATCCGGACAAGGTGGCGGACCAGATCTCGGACGCGGTCCTCGACGCGATTCTAAGCCAGGACCCCACCTCGCGCGTCGCCGCCGAGACCCTCGTCAAGGACAACCTGGTGGTGCTGGCCGGGGAGATCACCACCGGCGCCAAGGTCGACTACCAGAACGTCGTGCGCGCGACCATCAAGCGCATCGGCTATGACGATCCGAAGATCGGCTTCGACACCCACACCTGCACGGTGATCGTTGCCTACGGCGAGCAGTCCAAGGACATCGCGCAAGGCGTGAACCGCGAAGTGGACATGGACCAGGGCGCGGGCGACCAGGGCCTGATGTTCGGCTACGCCTGCGACGAGACGCCGAGCCTGATGCCGCTCCCCATCTACCTGTCGCACCGCCTGGTCGAACGCCAATCCGAATTGCGCCGCGACGGTCGTCTGCCGTGGCTGCGCCCCGACGCCAAGTCGCAGGTGACGGTGAAGTACGTGAACGGCAAGCCCGATGCGATCGACACCGTGGTGCTCTCCACCCAGCACGCGCCGGGCATGAAGCAGGACCAGATCAAGGAGGCGGTGATCGAGCAGATCATCAAGCCGGTGTTGCCGAAGAACCTGGTGAGGGGCAAGATCCAGTACCACGTCAACCCCACGGGCAGCTTCGAGATCGGCGGCCCGAAGGGCGACTGCGGCCTGACCGGCCGCAAGATCATCGTCGACACCTACGGCGGCTCGGCGCCGCACGGCGGCGGCGCGTTTTCCGGCAAGGACCCATCCAAGGTCGACCGCTCGGCGGCCTACGCCGTGCGGTACGTCGCCAAGAACATCGTCGCCGCGGGCCTCGCTTCGAAGTGCCTGGTGCAGGTTTCCTACGCCATCGGCGTCGCGCAGCCGACCAGCGTCATGGTCACCACCCAGGGCACCGGCAAGATCGCCGACGACAAGCTGGCGCAGCTGGTGCTGGCGAATTTCGACTTGAGGCCGCGCGGCATCATCAAGATGCTGGATCTCCTGCGGCCGATCTACGAGAAGACCGCCGCCTACGGCCACTTCGGCCGCGAGGAGCCCGAGTTCACCTGGGAAGCGACCGACAAGGCGCTCCTGCTCAAGCAGGCCGCGTAATCCGTACGGTGGGCCATCGGCCCACCCTACGCGGTGCCGCGCTTGGTCTCGAACTCGATACCGACCTTTTTCAGCAGGTCGATGGGCAACACGCCGCCGGCGCAGACGATGACGGCATCGTTCGGGATCTTCAGGAGGCGTTCGCCCTGACGTAGGTCGACCTCCACGGCGCCGATCCTCTCGACGCTGGAGCCGAGCAGCACCTGCAACCGGCCCTTGCCCGCGGCCGCGTCGAGCCGCTCCCGGTTCTTCGGCTTCACCCGGCTGAACGCGTCGCCGCGGTAGGACAGCGTGACCCGCGTGCCCGGCTCCGCCGCGAGCGCGAGCGCGGCCTCGAGAGCGCTGTCGCCCCCGCCGACGACCAGCACGCGCCGGTTGCGGTACTGCCGGGCATCGACGAGCCGGTAGACGACCTTCGCCTGCTCCTCGCCCGGCACGCCCAGCTTGCGCGGCGAGCCGCGCCGGCCCACCGCGAGCAGCACCGCGCGCGCGGCGTACGTGCCGCGCGTCGTCTTCACCATGAAGCGGCCATGCGCGCGCTCGATCGTTTCCATGCGCTCGTTGAAGCGGATCTTGAGGCCGGTCTTGCGCACCACGCCCTGCCAGAATTCCAGCAGCGCCTCCTTCGAAACCTCGTTGAATTTCGTCTTACCGATTAGCGGCAACTTCACCGGCGCGGTCATGGCGATCTTGCTCCGGGGGTAGTGGTATACCGACCCGCCCAGCGAATCTTCCTGCTCGAGCACGACGTACTTCAGTTTGTGCTGGATCGCGCCCAGCCCGGCCGAGATGCCCGCCGGCCCGGCGCCGACGATGACCGCGTCGAGATCCGCCCTGGCGCCTGCCATGCCCTTGATGGCGCTCATCGCCTGGCTGCCCTGCTCTGCGGCCTTGCGGATGAGGCCCATGCCGCCAAGCTCGCCGGCGATGAAGATGCCGGGAACGTTGGTCTCGAAGTTCGGCTTGACGTTGGGGATGTCGATGCCGCGGCGCTCGGTGCCGAAGACCAGCTTGATCGCGTCGAACGGACACGACGCGACGCACGCGCCGTGCCCGATGCATGAGGATGGATTCACCAGCTGCGCCTTGCCGTGGATGATGCCGATTGCGCTTTCGGGACACGCCGTGACGCATGCGCTCGAGCCGATGCAACGGTTGGGGTCGAAGACCGGGTGCAGCGACACCGGCTCAGCGAGGCCGGACTCGACCGACTCCTGCAGCTGGCCGACGTTGCGCGTATGCCTGCGCGCGTGCCGCAGGTAGTACACAACGAAAAAGAGCAGCAGCGGCACCGCGTAAAGAAGCAGTGCAGGCGCTTCCTTTGACATCTGAATCACGGACACGGGCGCCTCTTGTGAATTATGTCCTGCCGAAGGCAGGCAATGCGAACCGTTCGCATCTATCTTCCTTCACCCTGCCAAACTGACGCGGCAATACGGTCGCCTCGCGGCCACGCCTTGCGCGTCTACGTTTCGCTATGCGCCAATTACTGCAAAGTGCGGCTAAACCTTTTCTGACATGATTACTACCCACAACTCAAGTTAGCAAATTATTTCCATGCGGCCAATTCCATATATCACGCTGACCCTGGGGCGGCGCATCGTGACGCCGCACCCGGGGAGCGCTTGCCATGTCTGAGATAGTCGCGGCGCGTTCATCGATGGCGGGCGCGGCGCGTGGGCAATCGCAGGCTGGGCGCGGCGCTCGCGTGCAGTCCTGGCGCGAGCGGATCTTCCTCGCCGGCACCCTGGCGCTCATCGCCGCGGCGTGGCTGGTGAGCCGCTTCGTGAGCTACAAATCGGGCTCCACGCTGGGCTACAACCTGGGGCTCGCGGGCGGCGTGGGGCTGCTTTTCATCCTGCTATATCCGCTGCGCAAGCGCGTGCGTTTCCTGAGCGCGTGGGGCCAGACGAAGTCGTGGTTCGCAATGCATATGACCTGCGGCGTCCTGGCGCCGTTTCTCATCCTCCTGCATTCCAAGTTCCACATCGGCTCGATCAACGCGGGCGTTTCGCTCACCTGCATGCTGCTGGTCGCCACCAGCGGCTTCGTCGGCCGCTTCATCTACGTGCGCATCCACCATGGGCTGTACGGCACGCGCATGACGCTGGCGGAGCTGCAGGCGCAGGTCGGTTTCAATTCCGGCGAAGTGCGCTCGAAGCTGAGCTTCGCGCCGCGCGTCGAGCAATGGCTCAGGGAGTTCGAGGCGGCGGCCGTCGGGCGGCCGAAGAACGTGGTGCAGGGCATGTGGCGCTTTCTCACCCTCGGCGCGCGCGCGCGCTGGGTGCGCCGCCGCTGCACGCAGGAGTTCGCGCGCGTCTACCGCATGCACGCGCGCACGTTCAAATGGGACGCCGCGCGGCAGCAGCGCCACCTCGCCGGGGGCGCGGAACTCATCGCGGATTTTCTTGACGGCGCGCAGCGCGTGGCGCAATTCAGCCGCTACGAGCGCCTGTTCTCCCTGTGGCATGTCCTGCATGTACCGCTCCTGTGGATGATGGTGTTCAGCGCCATCGCCCACGTGGTTGCGGTGCACGCCTACTGACACGCCGCGCCGCTGAGTGCCCCCCGCCGATCCGTCATGCCCCGCGCGCGCCCGCCGTCATGGTCCATGGATGCGCCGCCTGCTGGCGGCATGCTGCGCGCTCGCGTCCAGCGCCGCCCTCGCCCAGACGCTGGAGAGCGTGCTCTCGCCGGGCCCGGTGATCCAGGGGCATGCCAAGGTCGAGAGCGAGTGCCGCAAATGCCATGTCAGGTTCAACCGCGACGCGCAGGACGGGCTGTGCCTCGACTGCCACAAGGAAACCGCCGCGGACGTCCGGCAGCACACGGGCCTGCACGGCCGCCTGCGGTCGAAGCCCTGCCGCGAGTGCCACACGGACCACAGGGGCCGCGACGCGAAGATCGCTCCCATCGACGAGCGCACGTTCGACCACAACCAGACCGACTTCGGGCTGCGCAGCGCGCACGCGGACCCGAAGACGCAATGCCGCAGCTGCCATGTGCCCGGCAAGAAATTCCGCGAGGCGCCCGGGCGCTGCAACGACTGCCACGCCAAGAAGGACGTGCACAAGGGGCGCCTCGGCGTTGCCTGCGCGAACTGCCACAGCGAGAGCAACTGGAAGGTGCCGCTGTTCGACCACAGCAAGACGCGCTTTGCGTTGCGCGGCAAGCACGAGCCGGTCAAGTGCGCAAAGTGCCACAAGAACGACCGCTTCAACGACGCGCCGGTCACGTGCATCGGCTGCCATCGCGCGGACGACAAGCACAAGGCGCGCTACGGCGAAAAGTGCCAGACCTGCCACAACGATCGCGACTGGAAAACGATCGACTTCGACCACGGCAAGGACACGCACTACGCGTTGCGCGGGCGGCATCGCGCGACGAAATGCGACGCCTGCCATACCGGGCACCTGTATCGCGACAAGCTGCAGTCGGGCTGCAACGCCTGTCACCTCAAGGACGACAAGCACAAGGGCACGCTCGGCGTGGCCTGCGGCGACTGCCACAGCGAGCGCGACTGGAAGGTCGGCCAGTTCGATCACCAGAAGACGCGCTTCCCGCTGCGCGGCAAGCACGACGCCATCAAGTGCGAGAGCTGCCACAAATCATCCGTATTCAAGGACGCGCCGGGCACCTGCATCGGCTGCCACAAGAAGGACGACAAGCACAAGGGCGCGCTCGGCGAGCCCTGCGGCAACTGCCACACCGAGCGCAACTGGAAGGAAAGCAAGTTCGACCACGCGAAAACCAAGTTCCAGCTGCTGCAGAGCCACGCGCGCGTGAAATGCGAGGCCTGCCATCGCGACCCCGAATACAAGCGCACGCCCAAGGACTGCTACGGCTGCCACAAGAAGGACGACAAGCACGAGGGTCAGGTGGGCACCAAGTGCGAGAGCTGCCATGACGCCGGCGACTGGAAGAAGGCGAAATTCGACCACGCGCGCTCGCGCTTCCCGCTGCTCGGCGCCCACCTCGTGGTGCCGTGCAAGAAGTGCCATGAAACGCCGCGCTACCGGGACGCGAAGCGCGATTGCCTCGGCTGCCACGAGCGCGACGACGTGCACAAGCGCCGCCTCGGCCCGGCCTGCGAGACCTGCCACAACGCGCGCTCCTGGAAGAGCTGGGACTTCAACCACGACCGCCAGACCAAGTACCCCCTGGATGGCGCGCACCTCAAGATCAGCTGCTACGCCTGCCACCGCCAGCCGGTGCAGCAGAAGGCCACGCTGCCGACGAGCTGCATCAGCTGTCACGCCGGCGAGGATGTCCACGACGGCACGTACGGCAAGCAGTGCGAGAAATGCCACGTGACTTCATCGTTCAAGCGGATCCGTCAGAAGCTTGGCTTGCGCGGAACGGCCGGCATGCTGGCCCACCGCTGGGAGCATTGATATGAGCCCGAATCTGTACCGCGGAATTGCGATGGTCCTCGCTTGCCTGGCAGTGCTCGCGGCGGGCCCCGTGCATGCGCAGGGCTCGAGCACGTTCGAGCACATCGGCACCGGCTTTCCGCTGACGGGCGCGCACCAGGCCGCGCGCTGCGAATCGTGCCACGTCAGGGGCGTCTTCAAAGGCACGCCGCGGCAATGCGCCTCCTGCCATACCGCAGGCCGCGGCTTCGAAGCGACGGTCATGCCGGCAACGCATGTGCCGGTGACGCAGTCCTGCGACGCCTGCCACAACACCGCGTCCTTCGCGGGCGCCCGCTTCAGCCACGTCGGCGTGCGGCCCGGATCCTGCTCGAGCTGCCACAACGGGATGCAGGCGCCCGGCAAGCCCTCGGGTCACGTCGCCACGACCGCGTCCTGCGACACGTGCCACCGCACCACCTCGTACGTGCCGGCGTTCTTCAATCACACCAATCTTGCAGTCGGCGGCTGCCTCAGCTGCCACGCGAGCACCAGGAAGCCCACGAACCACGTCGTCTCCAGTGCGTCCTGCGACAGCTGCCACCGCACGACCGCCTGGCTGCCGGCGACCTTCAGCCACACCGGCGTTGCCGCCGGCGGCTGTCTCACCTGCCACGCCAGCACGGTCAAGCCCTCCACCCACGTGCAGACGAGCGCCTCCTGCGACACCTGCCACCGCACCACCGCCTGGCTGCCGGCGACCATGAACCACACTGGCATCGCCGTCGGTAGTTGCCTGACTTGCCATGCCGGCACGCCCAAGCCCTCGACCCACGTGGTGACCAGCGCGTCCTGCGACAGCTGCCACCGCACGACCGCCTGGCTCCCGGCGACCTTCAGCCACATCGGCGTTGCCGTCGGCAGTTGCCTCACCTGCCACGCGAGCACGCCCAAGCCCACGAACCACGTGGTGACGAGCGCCTCCTGCGACACCTGCCACCGCACGACCGCCTGGCTCCCGGCGACCTTCAGCCACACCGGCGTCGCCGCCGGCAGTTGCCTCACCTGCCACGCGAGCACCATCAAGCCCACGACCCACATGCAGACCAGCAGGTCCTGCGACGCCTGCCACACGACCACCGCCTGGCTGCCGACGCGCACGTACTCGCACCTGTCGCCGTTCTACAAGCCGCACAATTCGGGGGTGACCTGCAGGAGCTGCCACTCGTCGAACACCGAGGCGGCCACCTGGTCGTTCGCCGCCTACAAGCCGGACTGCGCGGGTTGTCACGCCTCGCGCTTCAAGGCGGACTCGCACAAGAAGGTCGACTCCCCGCAGATCCTGTATACGGTGGCCGAGCTGAAGGATTGCTCGGGGAGCTGCCACACCTACACCAACAGCACGTTCACCACGATCTCGAGATCCAGATCCGGCCATCACCGGTCCACCGATGGAGGCTTCTGATCCCATGCTGAATAAGTCCAAAGAACCGATCGGATGCGCTGGCGGGTACTGACCGGAAGAATCGTCTTCCTCCTGTGCCTCCTGCCCGCGCTGCTGCCGGTTGCGGCGCGCGGGGAGGTGCTCGACGAGCTCGCCGTCTTCCCGGAGCGCGCCGACGCGGTGATCCGCCTCACGTTTTCCGGGCCGGTGCAGTACCTGCGGCACGAGGTTTTCGGCGATTCACTCGTCGAGCTGTATTTCCGGCCGCTGACGGCCGAACCCACGTCCTCCACTGAAGCGCGCCGCGTCCCGCCCACGGCATCGTTTCCCGGCGTCGAGGTGGTCTACCCGCAGCAGCCGCGCTCGCAGACGCGCAAGCTCACCCTGCGCCTGACGAGCCCGCTCAAGCTGCGCGTGCGCCCGGCCGATGATCACGCCATCGACTTCGTCGTCGCGGGCGCCGCCGCGCGCCTCGCGCCCGCGGGCGAGCCGCCCGCGGTGCCGGTGGCGCGCCCCGCGCCCGTGCCGCTGCCGCCGGCCCCGGTGGCTGCCCTGCCCCCACCGCCCGCGCCTGCTCCCGCGCCGGCGAAGCCCGCGGCGCCGGCGCCAGCCGCACCGGCCGAGACAGCGAGCGTGCGCTACATCATCCGGCTGGCGACGTTCCGCTCGCTCGAGGAGATGCAGCGCGCGAGCCCGGTGCCGGGCGAGTTCGCGAACAAGGAAGTGCAGATCGCGCAGGCGCAGCGCCAGGGCCGCAAGGAGTACGACCTGGTGCTCGGCTATTTCCCGAGCGCCGAGGCCGCGCGCGCGGCGCGCCAGCGCCTGCTGCAGCGCTATCCGCGCGCCGAGGTCGTCGATCTGGGCACGCCGGTGCCGGCGCTTGCTGCGGCGTCCAAGCCCGCGCCCGCGCCCGAAGCGACGCTCAAGCCCGCGCCAACGCCCGAAACGGCGCCCAAGCCAACGCCGGAAACGGCACTCGCGGCGGCGCCCAAGCCGACACCGGTGCCGGCGGCGCCGGCCCTGCCCCGCCCGACCGTGCCGAGCGCGCCGATCGCATCCACCGAGATCGAAGCGAGCGCCGCCGAACTGCTCGCCAGCGCGCGCTCGGCGCTCGAAGCGGGCAAGGACGACCCCGCGATCGACAGCCTGAACAAGCTGCTCCGGCTGCCGCCGAACAGCCTGTCGCGTGACGGGCAGGAGTTGATGGGCATTGCGCGCGAGCGCGCAGGTGACGTCGCCAAAGCGCGCGCCGAGTACGAGCTGTACCTCAAGCTCTATCCGGAGGGCGCGGGCGCGGCGCGCGTGCAAGCGCGTCTGGCGGCGCTGGCGGCGGTGCCGGTGACGACAGCAGCGGCGCGCCCGGCGCGCGCCCCCCAGCGCATCGTCACGGGCGCGCTGTCGCAGTACTACTACGGCGGGCGCACCAAGGTCGAAACGGCGTTCGATACGCCGACCACGGTGGACCGCTCGTCGTTCTCGGCGACCGACCAGTCGACGCTGGTCACGAACGCCGATCTCTCGGTGCGCAATCGCAGCGCGGAGGCCGATACGCGTTTCGTGTTCCGCGACACCAACAGCAAGGCCTTCCTCGAGAACCAGAAGAGCTACAACCGCCTGACGGCGGCCTATTACGATTACCGCGGCCTGCAGAACGGGTTCTCGACGCGCGTCGGCCGGCAATCCGGGCTCTCGGGCGGCCTGCCCGGGCGCTTCGACGGCGCCGTCGCCGGCTACGGCATCGCGCCGAAGTGGCGCGTGAACGCGGCGGCAGGCATGCCAGTGGAGTATCCGCAGCTCGACGCGGAGCGGTACTTCTGGAGCGCCAACCTCGAATACCAGAACCTGGCCGACGCCTGGAGCGGAAACTTCTACTACGTGCAGCAGAGCAGCGACGGGCTGCTCGACCGCCGCGCGGCGGGCACGGAAGTGCGCTATTTCAAGGGCGGCACGTCGCTGTTTTCCGTGCTCGACTACGACACGAGCTACAAGCAGTGGAACGTCACCATGGTGCAGGCGACCTACCAGACCGAGGGGCGCACCACCATCAACCTGCTCTACGACAAGCGCCGCGCGCCCACGCTCAGCACCACCAATTCGATCTTCGGCCAGGGCACGACCTCGCTCACGACGCTCCTGCAGACGTTCACCGAGGACCAGCTGCGCCAGCAGGCGCTCGACGTCACGGCGACGGCGACTCAGGGGCTCGTCGGCTTCACCACGCCCGTGGGCAAGAAATGGCAGCTCGGTGCCGATGCGCGCCTGACCAAGGTCGGCGCGCTGCCTTCGGTGGAGGTGAACGGTATCGTCATTCCCGCCCAGCCCGCCACCGGCGACATCTACAACTACAGCTTGCAGGCGATCGGCACCAACCTGTACTCGGAGCGCGACACGAGCGTCTACAACGTCACCTACCTCGACGGCCCGACGCAGACCGGCTACCAGCTCTCCTACAACAACCTCACGGCGCTGGGCGGCTGGACGCTCGAGCCGTCGTTGCGCTACTACACGCAGAAGGACACCCAGAACGTCGAGCTCAAGCGCTGGACGCCCACGCTGCGCATCACCTACCAGGTGGTCGCCAACGTCGCCCTGGAATCCGAATTCAGCCTCGAGAAAACCGTCACCGTCGGTCCCGGCTCGCGCGACGACACTACACGCGGGTTCTACTACCTGGGCTACCGCTGGAACTTCTGAGGGCGGCCGCGCGCGCCGCTCAGGCGAGGGCGATCAGCACCCCGAGGCAGGCGGCCACGACCGCCGTGGCAAAGAGCCGCCGCGGCAGGCGGTCCTGCCAGAGCCGCCTGAACACACCCACGCGCCGCGGCGGCAGCGTAAAGCGCTCGCGCTTGGCGCGCGCCGCCACCCGCTCGAGCGCCGTGTCGCTGTCGAATACGTGCGACAGCGGCAGGCGCGTTTCGCGCGCGATGGCGTTCGCCGCGGGCGCGACGGGCAGCTTGATCGCGCCGGGCTCCAGCCTCTGCGTTTGGGTCTTCTCGACGTCGCGCTCGCGCTCTCGCTCGCGCGACGGCGCGCGGCCGCGCATTTCCGCCAGGACGTCGCGCAGGTCCGCGGCCATCTCGTAGGCATCCTGGTAGCGCACCGCGGGGTCCTTCTTCAGCGCGCGCGCCAACACGAAGTCGAGCATCTGCGGCAGCTCCGGGTGCACGCGCGAGGGCGGCGCGGGCTCGGTGTTGGCGAGGCTGTGCGCGATCTGGTTCACGTCCTGGCCGGCGAACAGCGTGGCCTGCGTCAGCATCTCGTAGAGCACGGTGCCCAAGCTGAAGATGTCCGAGCGCTGGTCCACCGGCGAGCCGCCGATCTGCTCGGGCGACATGTAGCGCGGGGTGCCGAGGACCATGCCGGTGCTGGTCTTGTGCTCGGCGAAGCGCATGCGCGCGATGCCGAAGTCCATAATCTTCACCGCGCCGCGCTCGAGCAGCATGATGTTGCCGGGCTTGATGTCGCGGTGCACGACGCCGAACTCGTGCGCGAACCCGAGGCCGTCGGCCACCTGCAGCGCGATCTCCACGGCCTCCATCGGCGGCATCTCGCCCTGGCGCATGCGCGTGCGCAGGTCCTGGCCCTCGAGCAGCTCCATCGCCATGTAGGCGATGTCCTCCTCCTCGCCGTAGTCGAAGATGGTGACGATGTTGGGGTGCGTGAGCTTGCCCGCGGCCTTCGCTTCCAGCATGAAGCGCTTCTCGTAGGCCTTGCGGTCCTCGTCGGCGTAGCCGAGCGAGATGGTCTTCAGGGCCACGACCCGGTCGAGCGAAGGGTCCTCGGCGCGGTAGACGACGCCCATGGCGCCGTGTCCGAGCTCGTCCAGGATCTTGTAGCGGCCGATGCGATTGTCTTTTTTCTTCGCCATCTACCTGCCCTTGCGTTTCGCGGGCGGCGGCGGCGGCGCGGGCGGCGGCTCGCCGCGCAGCCTGTGCACCACCTGCATCGCCCGATCGGCCACGCGCCCGGAGTACTGGTCGAAGCCCTCGATCGAGATGCGCTGCGCGAAGCCCGCGCCGACCAGGGCGGCGAACGCGACGAAGGTCGCCGCCACGTAGCGCGCGTTGCGGTTCGCCGCGCCGCGCGCGTCGGGACGGTAGAGCTCGTGCGCGCGCAGGCTGGCGTCGGTGTGCGTGCCCGCGCCGGCGAGCGCGGCCTCGGCGCCGGGCGCCGCGTCCTCCAGCGCCTGGCGGAAATCCCGGGTCAGCAGCAGCTTTTGCGGCCCGGCGAGCTCGGCGATCGCCGCGGCCACGGCGATGCCGTCGCCGAGCAGCCCCTCGTTCTTGCCCTTGCCCGATTGCTTGACGGCGCCGTGGTTGATGCCGATGGACAGCGGCAGCCCCACCGCCCCCGCGGCGAGGGTGCGCTCGGCGAGCGCGAGCGCGGTGCGCGGGTCATCCAGCACCACGAGCACGATGCCGTCGGCGGCGTCGAGCACGATGCGCGCGTTCTCCTGAAGCTGCGGCAGCACCACCGCCAGGACCGCCTCGAGCTGCGCCCTGAGGCGCGTCTGCTCCACCACGGGCCGGCGGCCGAAGTCGTGGATCTTGAGGAAGACGACGCTCGCGAAAACCGACGGCTGGATCTGCACCTTTGCCATGCCGTCAATTTACCGGTTTTGCGCTATGCCCACATATCCCGCAGTCTGGCGGCGACGTCGACGGCGGGACTTTCCGCCCCCGGTTTCGCAAAAGCCTCGGCTTCGCCGTAGACGATGGGCTCGAGGCAGGCCATCACCGCCTTCGTCAGGAAGCGGCTTTTCGCGCCGTAGACGTGGCGATCGCCCATTCGCGATTGTTGCGTCACGTAGTACTTGAGCGGCGCGATGAGATCGAGCTTTGTTGTCGCGCGCGTCATGGCGACGTAGAGGAGGCGCCGCTCCTCTTCGATCTGCCCGGGCTTGCCGGTCGAGAATTCGTTCGGAAAGTTGCCGTCGGTGACATTCAGCAGGTACACGGCTTCCCACTCCTGGCCTTTCGCCGAGTGCACGGTGGACAGGATGAGGTAATCCTCGTCGAGGGTGGGCTCGCCCGCGAGGTCGGAGCTGGCCGAGGGCGGATCGAGCGCGAGCTCGGTGAGGAAGGATTCGCGCGTGCCGTAGGTCTGCGCGATCCGTTCCAGCTGCAGGAGGTCGCCGGCGCGCACTTCGGGCGCATCGTAGCGGCGCTCCATCAGCGGCGCGTACCACTCGCGCACGCGCTGCATCTGGCCGGACCAGGGCGTTGCCGGGTCGGCGAGGCCGTGAACGAGGCCGTCGAATTCCCTCGACGCCGTCTTCAGCGCCGTCCACTGGTGGCTCGAGGCCTCGAACGCCGTCCATGCGCGCTCGGCGCCTTTCGGGCCTACGCCCGGCAATAGTTGTAATGAGCGCCAGGCGGCGACGCGGTTCTTCGGGTTGTCCGCCCACCGCAGCACCGCGAGCGCGTCCTTGACGTGCGCCGCCTCGAGGAATTTCAGGCCGCCGTACTTCACGTAGGGGATGTTCCTTCTCACGAGCTCGAGCTCGAGCACGTCCGAGTGGTGCGACGAACGGAAAAGAACCGCCTGGCGCTTGAGATCGGTGCCTTCTTCGCGCGCTTCCAGCACGCGCGTCACCACGTACTGCGCCTGCGCCGCGTCGTCCGCTACCGTGACGTGGCGCGGCTTCAGGCCCTCGCCTTTGGTTGAATGCAGCTCCTTCTGGTATTGGCGGTCGGCTTCGTGCATCAGCGCATTCGCCGCATCGAGCACGGGCTGCGTGGAGCGGTAGTTCTCTTCCAGCGTCACCACGCTGGCGCCAAAGCGTTGTTCGAACGACAGAATGTTGTCGACCGTCGCCGCGCGAAACGAATAGATCGACTGCGCGTCGTCGCCCACCACCGTGAGGCCTTTGCCGTCCGGCCGCAGGCGCGCGAGGATCTCGGCCTGCAGGACGTTGGTGTCCTGGTACTCGTCGACCAGCACGTGGTCCCATGCCTGGCCGATGTCGCCTGCCAGCGCGGCGTCCTGCATCATCGTGTGCCAGTAAAGAAGGAGGTCGTCGTAGTCGAGCGCCTGGTTGGCGAGCTTTCTTTCGACGTAGGCGGCGAACAGTTTCTTCAATTCGTCTTCCCACTCCGCGCACCAGGGAAAGGCGTCCTTGAGCGAATTCTCCAGCGTGCCCTGCGTGTTGACGCGGTGCGAGTAGATGGCGACGCAGGTGTCTTTCCTGGGGAAGCGCCTCTCGGTCTTCGAGAAGCCGAGCTCGTGCCTGACCACGTCCATCAGGTCCGCCGCGTCGCCGCGATCGAGGAC
>JAOTWE010000248.1 GCA_029863065.1 Betaproteobacteria bacterium | reverse complement strand
GAAGTTCTCCGTGAGGCCTACGCGATGGCAGTGCCGGCGAATGAGGCGGTTGGCGACCGAGTGGAAGGTGCCCGACCAGGGCAGGCGCACGGCCTTGTGCGTTTCGCCGACGATCCTCTGCGCCCTTCGCGTCATCTCCAGCGCCGCGCGGCGCGTGAAGGTGAGGAGCAGGATTCTTTCCGCCGCCGCGCCCTCGAGGACGAGGTGCGCGACGCGGTGCGCGAGGGTGTTGGTCTTGCCGGTGCCCGCGCCGGCGATGATGAGCAGCGGGTGGGACGGGGCCTGCGCGGCCTCGCGCTGCCGCTCGTTCAGCTTGGTGAATGCGTCCGTCGCGCCCATGGGGCGGGACTATAGGCGATTACTGTATATCTATCCAGCCGTAGCCCGCTCCGTCACGCGCTTCGGCCGCCCGCGCGGGCGATGGCGGCTCGCGGTCATCGGCGCGACGTCGTCGTGCGCCGCGGGCTCGCCGATGGCGAGCGTGAACGGACTGCGGACGGTGACACCGCCGAGCACCATGCCGTCCTGCAGGTCCTCGGTGAGCAGCAGCACGCAATCCTGCAGCTGCGCGGCGGCGACGATCATGCTGTCCCACCAGGAAAGCCGGTACCGTTGCTCGACCTCCCGCGCGCGGCGCAGGAGCACCTCGTCGACGGCCACGGGCTGCCACGCGAAATATCGCTCCGCGTACTGCCACGCCCGCTCAGCCGGCATGCTGAGCTTGCGCGTGGCGACGGCGTAGAACTCGGCGATCGCCTGCGCGCTCGTGCGGCCCAGCCGCTCGCGCCACAGCAGGTCGAGCCACTGTGCCGAGCGCCCCTGCTTGCGGGGATCGCGCGGGTCCCGCGCGTAGACGAAGACGTTAGCGTCGACGAAACACGGGCCGGTCATACAGCTCCTCGCGCTTGGGGTAGGGCTGCGGCGGCCCTTTCAGGGGAAAGGGCTTCTCCGCGCGCCAGGCCCGGTAGGCCGCCTCGTACTCCTCGTCGTGGCGCAATTCCCTGCGCAGCAGCTCGCCGATGTAGCGCGACACGCTCATGTCGCGCTTCGCGGCGCGCACGCGCGCAAGGCGCGCCGTCTCCTCGTCCAGGGTGATGGTCAGGTTCTTCATGGCGCCAAAATACACGGATTCCGTGTATTTGGCCATGCCGATCGGCCCTTCAGGTCGCGGCATGGGCCCCGGCACTGACACAATAGGCTCATGGCCACCCTCAACACCGCCGCCGCGCTGATCACGCTGGCGGCGCTGTTCAGCTGGGTGAACCACCGCTTCATCCGGCTGCCCTCGACCATCGCTCTGCTGCTGTTTTCGCTCGCCGCCTCGTTCGGCGTCATCGCGCTGGGCAAGCTCGGCATCCACTTCGACACGCTGGCGATCGAGCTCCTCGAGACGGTGGACTTCGACACCGCGCTGCTCCACGGCATGCTGTCGTTCCTCCTTTTCGCCGGCGCGCTGCACGTCGACCTGTCCGAGCTCGCCGAGCGCAAGTGGGCGATCGGCTTTCTCGCCACCGCCGGCGTGCTCGTTTCCACCGCGCTCATCGGCGCGGCGACCTGGTGGCTGTTCGGCGCGCTCGGCCACCCGCTGCCGCTGCTGTGGTGCCTGGTCTTCGGCGCGCTCATCTCGCCCACCGACCCGATCGCGGTGCTCGCCATCATGAAGTCGGCCGGCGCCGATCCGGCGCTGCGCATCAAGATCACGGGCGAATCGCTGCTGAACGACGGCGTCGGCGTGGTGGTGTTCCTGGTGCTGCTCGGCATTGCCGCGGGCGGCGCGGACGCGACCCCCGCGGGCGCGGCGCTGCTCTTCGTGCGCGAGGCGGTCGGCGGCGCGGCGTTCGGGTTGGCGATCGGCTGGGCGGCGTACCGGATGCTCGCCAGCGTCGACAACTACCAGGTGGAGATCCTGTTGACGCTGGCGCTGGTGATGGGCGGCTACGCGCTCGCCACGGCGTTGCACCTCTCGGGGCCGATCGCCATCGTCGTCGCCGGCCTGCTAATCGGCAACCACGGCCGGCGCTTCGCCATGTCGGAGAAGACCGTCGAGCACTTGGACACCTTCTGGGAGCTGATCGACGAGATCCTGAACGCGGTGCTCTTCGTCCTGATCGGGCTGGAGGTGCTCCTCATCACCTTCGATCCCGCCTGGGGCTGGACTGCGGCGCTCGCCATCCCGGTGGTGCTCGCTTCGCGCTTCGCCTCAGTGTCGGTGGCGGCTTTGGTTCCCTGGCTGCGCCATGAGTTCCCGCCGCGGGTGATCGGGTTACTCACCTGGGGCGGCTTGCGCGGCGGGATTTCCATCGCACTCGCGCTGTCGCTGCCCGCCGGGCCGGAGCGAAGCCCGCTCATCACAGTGACCTACGTAGTGGTGGTGTTCTCGATCCTGGTGCAGGGGCTGACGCTGCCGCGGCTGCTGCGGCGGAAGTAGGTCGTGAGTGCGCGCCCGGCTCCCCGCTCAGAAGAAAACCCTGGCCAGCGCTTGCCAGACGCGCCGCTCCGGCAACCCGCCAAAGTCGCTGCCGGGCTGGCCGCTGTTGCGCTGCCATTGCAAGGCCACGTCGACGCGAGTCCAGTGGTAGCGCGCTTCGACCCAGAGCTGCCGGCTGGCATCCACGGCGTCGTAGGTCGTCATGCCCGTCAGGTCGAGATGATTCAGTAAAGCGTCCTGCCAAAAGGCGCGAATGAAGATCCGCCGCCGGGTCGGCGGGTCCTGGAGGTCCGCCACGAAGTTGCGATACGCGCTATAGGCCTGCGGCGGTCCACTCCGGAGCGCGTCCCAGTCCGCCTCATCGAGACCGGCGCCGTTGTACTGGACTTCGAGCGTGAGCGAAAGCTTGCTCGGCGTGGTGTAGGTGAGCCCCGTAGCGAGCCGCGAGCGAAAGGATGTGTCCTCCGGCAGCAGCAGCGCCTGCGAAAGGAGCGACGGCGCGCGCCCACCCGACCATTCGACATGGGCGACGGTCGCGTCGTTGAGCAAGGCGGTCAGGTCGAGGCCGAGCTGCGCGGACTCGCCCGTGCCGCCGTAGAGCAGCACTTGCGGATTGAGGGCCTCGGAGATCTTCTGGCTCGCGGCGAGGAGCCAGCGCGCGCGGCGGTTGGTGGCGCCAAGGTCCGCGTTGAACGGCGCGTCGCTCGGCTCGTCGGCGAGCTTGGGCGAGGCGAGCGCGGTGAGCGATCCCCCGGCCCAGAGCGCCTGGCCGCGCAGCATGACGCTGCCCAGGCGGTTCTCGCGCAGGCTGGACGGATCGATCGACACGATCGAGCGCACGGCGCCGGCGCGAAAGTAGTCGGTCGGGTTGTAGCCGTAGGCGACGCCGTTGCGCACATTGATGCGGCCGGCATCGGCGATCAGATCGGGACGCGCCTGCCAGCTCAAGTACGCTTCCTTGAGTGTGTTGACGTCGGAGTGCCCGGAGGAACCGTCCTGCCAGCGCGCATCGAGCCGGTCGGCGAACACTGCCCGCCAATGTTCGGCGAAGGCCTTGTCGTAGCGAAGGTCGATCGACAGGCGCCCGATGCGCCGCACCCCACCGGCGCGCAGGGCCGATTCGCTCCACGCCGCTTCGCTGAATATGCGCCAATCGCCGCCCGCAGGAGTCGTGGCGACTGCCTGGTCGGCAAGGTTGAGCGCGGCGGCGTCCTCGTCCGCGGCCAGCGCGGGCGCTGCCGCCATCAGCAACGCCGCGAGGAGCGCGCGCATGCCCTACTCAGGCTTGAAGCGAGGCAGGTAATCGCGCTGCAGCCAGGCGTCCGGCACCTCGCGCCAGCCGTAATCGGAGTAGCGCATGACCGTGACCCACTGCGGGTCGAGCCCGTCGATGATCACGGTTTCGGTCGGCCGTTCGGCGCCAAGCTGCGGCTCGAAGTGGCGGTAGTAGGCGGTCTTCAGGAGCCGGTCGCTTTCCGAGTAGAAGCGCGCCTTGACCGGGCGGTTGCCGGCGCGGTCGATCCACATCTCCACGTGGTGATAGGTGACGTCCGGCGCCGCGGCTGCGAGCGCGAGCTTGTAGCAGGGGCGCAGCTTGCGCTCGCCGTCCTGGATGTCTTCCTCGGCGGCGAGGCGCGCCCGGTAGTCCTTAGCCAGGTTGATGGTCACGACGTCGCCGTTGGCCGCCTGGCCGAGCAGCCGCTGCTGCGGGGAGATGCGCACGCTCGCCTTGTTCGCGGGGTCGTAGAACCACAGCTCGTTGCCGTTCTTCAGCATCAGCTTGCCGGCATCGCGCGGCGGCGACACCCAGCGGATGAGGCTGTTGAACTGGCCGCTGCGCGCGTC
>JAOTWE010000222.1 GCA_029863065.1 Betaproteobacteria bacterium | reverse complement strand
CGGGCGGCGTGCGGTGCGCAAGACCGGCGATGCGCGCAAGGCCGAGCGCCAGCGGATCCTCGGCGCTCACCGAGCGCCAGGGAGCGGAAGCCGAACGCGGCAATTCGCCCGCGCCCCACAGCCAGACGCCGTTCACTTCGAGCTCGTGCCCTTCGTTCGCCGGGTGCTCGTGCAGCACCATCTGGATCTCGTTGAGGAGCGCGGGCCACGGCGCTCGCGGCATGTGCGCGGCGCAGTCCTCGCCCGCGAGCTCGCGTGCCGGCGGTGTGTCGATTGCCGCCGGCGCACTCGACATCACCCAGCGCTCGGGATGCGGCGCGCGGAACTCGTGCCGCCCGGCAAAGTGGCGGTTGAGCGTCTCGACTAGCGCGCCGGCGTGCGCGGGCGCGAGCCCCTGCAACGGCACGATGGCGACGCCCTGTCGCGAGACCCGCAGGTGCACCGGATCGGCGCGCAGCCAGAAGCCGGGCGCGCCCGCGGTGAGTGCGCCCGCTGGCAGCGGCTCGAGGCCGAAGGCGCGGCCGAGCCAGGCGTCGGCGCTCCCGGGGTCGCCGTGCTCGACGCGCGCGCGCGCCAGCAGCAGCTCGAGCGCCGGGCGGCGCGGCGCCGGCGGCAGCGCGAGAAGCCCCGGCACCATCAGCTCGCAGTGCACGGCAGCTCCACCACGCGCGCGCGCTTCGAGCGCAGGTGGCGCAACAGGACCCTGTACTGGTCGAGATCGAAGCGCGGCCGGCGCGCGGCCTCCACCAGCGCCGACACCTCGTCTTCGCTGCGCGCGGTGCCGACGTAGCACCACTGGTGGACGACGTGCACCTCGGTCGCCTCGCGCGACACGTCTTTTTCGACGACGCCGACCGGCCCGCGCCACGGCCAGGCAGCGTTCTTCAGGCCGGCGAGCGCGGTGGCGAGGCGTGCGTGGTGCGCGTGCACGGATTCCCTGCCGGCGCACAGCCCAGCGCAGCGCGCGATCTGGTGGCGGAAGCACGCGCCTTTTCGCGCCGTCTCAAAGCCCAGGGCCTGCAGGCACAGGCCGTGCTCGTCGGCGAGGCCGCGCAGCGCGGCGAAGGCAGCGCGCTTGGTGCGGAACAGGCCGTAGACGTGGGCGATGCCCTCGGCGTCGAAATCGCGCACCAGGCGCAGCTTCGTCGCGTCGAAGGCGAAGCCGCACAGCTCGGCGGGGCGCCTGAGCTGGCGGTTGAAGACCGGCAGCAGCTCCTTCACCAGCGCCGCCTCGCGCAGCAGCGCACCCAGCTCGCCCGCAGTGCGCTGCCAATCGACGCGCCGCACCTCGCGGGCGAGCTGCATCTCGCGCGGCGAGCGCAAATCGTCGGCGAAGTGGGAAAGGACGCGCGCGTGCATGTCGATGCTCTTGCCGACGTAGAGCGGCGTGTCCTTTTCGCCGTACAGCAGGTACACCCCGGGTGCCTCGGGGATCGCCTCCACCATCGCCGGATCGAGGTGCGCCGGCAGCGAGGGCTGCTTCGCCACCTGGCGCGCCGCCACCGCCAGCATTTCGCTGCCGCGCTCTTCGGCGGCGTGGCGCAGGAACTGCCACACCGCGTTGGCGTCGCCGAGCGCGCGGTGGCGCGCGCGGCAATCCAGGCCGTGGCGCGCGATCACGCTGTCGAGGTTGTGGCGCGGGTGCTCCGGGTAGAGGCGCCGCGAGAGCTTCACGGTGCACAGCGTCTTCGCGCGATAGGCGAGCCCGGCGCGCGCGAACTCGTGGCGCAGGAACCCGTAATCGAAGCGCGCGTTGTGGGCGACGAGCACGCGGCCGGCGAGGCGCTCGTGCAGCTCGGCGGCGAGGCGGCCGAAGGTCGGCGCGTCCGCCACCATGTCGTTGGTGATGCCGGTGAGCGCCTGGATGGCGCTCGGGATCGCGGTCTCGGGATTGACCAGCGTGCTCCATTCGAGCGCCACCTCGCCGCCATCGACCTCGATCACCGCGATCTCGGTGACGCGGTCGTGCACCGGGTGCGCGCCGGTCGTCTCCAGGTCGACGATGGCGAGCGGCGCGTCAAGGAACATGAATATCCATCCAGTAGTCGACTGTATCGCAAATGCTAGCCGAGCGGCACGTGCCGGGGCTGTGCCTTGACGCGCGCGAGCCAGGCGCTGACCGCCGGGTAGCCGGCAAGGTCGAAGCCGCCGTCGGCGGCGCAGTGCGTGTAGGCGTAGAGCGCGATGTCGGCGATGGTGTAGCGCCCGGCGGCGAAGAACGGTTCTTTCTTCAGGTGCTGCTCCATGACCGCGAGCGCCTTGTTGCCGCGCTCCTGCAGCCGCGGCAGCTCGGCGCGGCGCGGCGAGTCCGGCGGCTGGTAGCGCTGGATCGCGCGCGCCACGGCGATGCAGGGCTCGTGGCTGTACTGCTCGAAGAACATCCACTGCAGCACGCGCGCGCGCTCCAGGCGCTCGGCAGGCAGCAGCGGCGTGCCCTCGGCGAGGTAGCCGAGGATGGCGCCCGACTCGGGCAGGAAGCTGCCGTCCTCGAGTTCCAAGGTCGGCACCTGGCCGTTCGGGTTGCAGGCGAGGAACTCCTCGCTGCGCGTCTCGCCCTTCGTGGTATTCACTTCGACCCACTGATAGGGCAGCTTCAACTGCTCGAGCGCGAGCTTCACCTTGTAGCAGTTGCCCGAATCCGCCATGCCGTACACGGTGAACATCCTCGTCTCCTTTCAGCGCAGCAGCGTCACGAAAAGCTCCGCATCATAGGGGAGCGTGAAGTCCGGCGGCAGCGGATGGCCCTGCGGCAGGTCGAGTTGCGACGCGGGCTTCAAGCGCGCGTCCTTCACGACGATGCTCGCGATGCGCCACGGCGGATCGAACAGCGCGGTGAACTCCGGCATCCCCATGAGCGCGCGCGCGACGTAGCCTTCCGGCACGCTTCGCTCCTCGGGCCAGTAGCGCGAGCTCGAGGCTTGGCGCGCGAGAAGCGACGACAGCCAAGGGTACTGAGCGACCCGGCCGAAGCCGACGAGGAGCCGCTCACGCCGGCCCGCCTGGCGTATGGCATTGCGCACGCCCTCCTGGGTCGGCGTGAACGCGGGCGGGCACGCCGGCAGAAGCTGCACGACGCCTTCGTCGCGCCACTCGACGCCGACCGCGCACGGCGCGGCGGCCAGCAGCAGCGCGAGCAGTGCGTTCATGCGCGCGCCGCCGCCGCCAGCTCGGCGGCCGAGAGGTTGTGGATGCGCCCGAACCCGGCGACGAAGCGCGCGTCGCGCGGCGCGATGCGCCAGAAGGAAAAATCGGCGAACTCGAAGTTCACCGCCTGCGCCGGAAAGCGCGCCAGCCAGGCTCTCTTCAGCGCCTCGTCCTGCCCGAGCTGCTCGGCTTCGCCGCGGATCGTGACGCGCGTGAGGGTAAACGGATCGTTGCGGCCGTCGTCGATCTCGGCCACCGAGAGCGCGACGCGCGCGTCGGCGAGCATGTCCTGCGTGTGCCAGGCGAGCCGGCTGACGTGCAAATGAAAGGCGCTGAAGTCGGGCGCGGCGAGATACAGCGTCATCGATGCAAGCGGCGCGCCCTGGCGCAGCGTGCCCAGGTGCGCGAGGCGCGCGCTGCGCAGCAGGCTCGCGAGAGCGGCGGCGTCGTCGGAGTTCATCGCAGCGATTGTAGTATTCTCGGCGTCCCGTGCGCTACGAACTCCTCGTCGGCCTGCGCTACACCCGCGCCAAGCGCCGCAACCACTTCATCAGCTTCATCTCGCTCATCTCGATGGCGGGCATCGCGCTCGGCGTCGCGGCGCTGATCGTCGTGCTGTCGGTGATGAACGGCTTCCAGACCGAGATCCGCACGCGCATCCTGGGCATCGCCTCGCACGTGCAGATCGCCGATGCGCGCGGCGGGCTGGCGGACTGGCGGGGCGTGGCGCGCGCCGCCGAAGGCAATCCCCACGTCCTGGCGGCGGCGCCGTACGTGAACGGCCAGGGCATGCTCAGCTTCGGCCGGATGGCGCGCGGCGTGCAGGTGCGCGGTGTGCTGCCGGCGCAGGAGGCGCAAGTCACCGACATCGGCCGGCACATGACCGCCGGCCGGCTCGAGGACCTGGTGGCGGGCGGCTTCGGCATCATCCTCGGCGCCGACCTGGCGCGCGGCCTGGGCGCGCGCGACGGTGACAAGGTGGCGCTGATCATCCCGCAGGGCAACGTCACGCCCGCCGGCGTGGTGCCGCGCCTCAAGCAGTTCACGGTGATCGGCATCTTCAACGTCGGCTACAACGAAGCCGACGCCGCGCTGGCGCTGGTGAACCTCACCGACGCGCAGCGCCTGTACCAGGTCGGCGACGCGGTGTCCGGCGTGCGGCTCAAGCTCGACGACCTGTACCAGGCGCGCACCGTGGCGCGCGAGGTCACCGTGAACCTGGGCCGCGACCTGTACGCCTACGACTGGACGCGCAGCAACCCGAATCTGTTCCGCGCCATCCAGATCGAGAAACGCATGATGTTCATCATCATGGTGCTGATCATCACCGTCGCGTCATTCAACGTCGTCTCGACGCTGGTGATGCTGGTCACCGACAAGCAGGCCGACATCGCCATCCTGCGCACCCTGGGCGCGGCGCCGGGCTCGGTGATGCAGATCTTCATGGTGCAGGGCGCGGTGATCGGCGTGATCGGCACGGTCCTCGGTGTCGCCGGCGGCGTGGCGCTGGCGCTCAACATCGACACCGTGGTGCCGGCGCTGGAAGCGGTGCTCGGCTTCAAGTTCCTCGCCAAGGACGTCTACATGATTCCCGACCTGCCTTCGCAGGTGGAGGCGGCGGACGTGAGCGTGATCACCGTGGTGTCGCTGCTGCTGTCGTTCCTCGCCACGCTCTACCCGAGCTGGCGCGCTTCGCGCGTCAATCCCGCGGAGGCGCTGCGCTATGAGTGAGGCGGTGATTTCCTGCAGCGGCCTGAAGAAGACCTACCACGGGCCGGCGCCGGTCGAAGTGCTGCGCGGCGTCGACTTTTCGGTGCGCGCGCGCGAGCGCGTGGCGATCATGGGCAAGTCGGGCTCGGGAAAGTCCACGCTCCTGCACCTGCTCGGCGGGCTCGACGCGCCGAGCGCCGGCGTGGTGAGCGTGCAGGGTCGGCCGTTCAGCGCCATGGGCGAAGCCGAGCGCGGCCGCGTGAGGAACGCGACGCTGGGCTTCGTCTACCAGTTCCACCATCTGCTGCCGGAGTTCACGGCCGAGGAGAACGTCGCCATGCCGCTGTTCATCCGGCGCATGGAGCGCTCGCAGGCGCTCGGCCGGGCACGCGCCGCGCTCACCGAAGTCGGCCTCGCCGCGCGGCTGCGGCACCAGCCAGGCGAGCTCTCCGGCGGCGAGCGCCAGCGCGCGGCCTTCGCGCGGGCTTTGGTGACCGAGCCGG
>JAOTWE010000221.1 GCA_029863065.1 Betaproteobacteria bacterium | reverse complement strand
GGACCAGTTGCACACGCCGTCGGGGAAGATGGCATTCAACCGAGCGCGCTGCTCCACGGTGAACGACACCGCGTAATCCCGGCTGTCGATCCGCTTGAGCTTGCACTTGATGATGTCGAGGGCAATCGGCGCGCCAGCCACGAGCGCGGCCGACAAGCCGACCGGGAAGAGCTGGTTGCACTGGCCCGGGCCGGACAGAGTCTGCGGCTCGACGATCTTCACGCCTGCGGAGGTCCAGCAGGCGTCGACCACGTCGGCGGGCTTGTTCTTCACCACCTTCTTGTCCAACGGCAGCTTGGACGTGTCGGCAGCAATCGCGGTCAGCCAGCGGCCCATCTGTTCGATCAGCAAGTCGGCGGGCGCCTGGTCGCCGACAATCACCTGGTTGTCGGCATGTCCGTTCGCCTTGATCAGCCGCGCGCGAATCGAATGTGCCCAGAACCGGAGGTGGATATTGCCGTTGACTGCGGTGTCGCCGTTGCTCATGCGGGTAATGATTGGAATGTTGGCGAGGCCGTTGCCGCCGCCGAGGATGCGTCCGCCTTGATAAGCCCGGCGTGTGGCGCCCAGGTAGGCGGTGGTGCGGCTGGGGATTTGATTGAGGTCGATATCGAAGCCCCCGATCATGGCGTTCAGGTCGAGGAACTGCTCGACGCTGATGGCGCCGTCGTTCAGCGCCTTCAACCCGTACTGCACGCCGACGTTGTCCAGGGGACGCTGCGAGAACCGCGCATCGCCGTGGAAGGGCGTATTGCGGATCTGGCCGTAGACGTTGACCGTGTGGTCGTAGACGCTGCCGCGCGCGCCGTACGGGTTGGTCGCCGGGTCGTAGCGGAACTCGGGGCCGACACCCGACAGGATCTCATTCGGGAACGCGACCCTGGGATCCATGCGCCGCGCTGAGCCCGCGGTGTTCGTGCGGCCGCTCAGGAACATGATGTTGCCCTCCTGCAGGTATCCCGAGATCGCCCGCTGCTGAGCCGCGGTGTACTGGCCGGGACGCGTGAGGTTGAAGTAAATGTCGAGCAGCCGCGAGTCGCCGAGCGACACCATCCCGGTGGTGACGTCGGGAAAGCTGCTCCTCGTGACGATGCCGTCGAACGCGCCCGGATAGTTGTCCCCGGTCTGGTTGCTCTGGTAGGCGCCGCCCGAGCTGCCGGTGCCGATGGTGAACAGCGGCACGCCGTAGCTCTCGATGAACCGTTCCTTGACCATCAGGATGGTCTCGGACGAAAGCAGGTCGTTGCAGTTGTTGCCGAAGGTATTGAGCGTCGCCGAGGCGACCCCATAGCCCTGGCTCAGGTACGAGTCATCGACCGGGTTCGACCTGCTCACGCCTTGCGTGTACCAGCCGCCCTGGCAGCCGCCGCCGAGCGGATAGATCAGCCTCTGATTCCAGCCGGCGGGCGGCGCGAAGGGGCTGGGCGCCGCGTCGTTCGGGTTATGCAGGATCGCGGTCTGATAGATCGCGCGGTTGATGGTGCCCGTCTCCAGCCGCACGATGTAGGGCACCGTGGCGCCGGTCACCGTGGTGGTAGTGGTGAGATCGGTCGGCAGGCTCGAGTACGGCTCGGGAAGCGAGGCGAACGCGCCGGCCGTCGTGCGGTAGACGTACTGCACGCGCCTCTGGATCGAGCAGTCGGAATCGAGCGGCGCGCCGAGCGCGGGGCTGCCGCTGAACGGCACGAAGTCCTCGGTGCGGCAGGCGAATGGGAACTCGTGCGGCCCGGAGATGATCGGCCCCTGGATCGGATAGTTGGTCAGCGTGATGTCGGCGTCGGCGCGTCCCTTGCCTTTGCCCTTGGCGTCGACTTCCAGCTGGTTCTTGCCCTGGCGCAAGCCGGTGACCAGGCCGGTGAGCGTTTTCGCGCCCGCGTCGGCGACAAACGCGCCGGTAACGTCGGCGCCGTTCAGTTCGATCCGCAAGTCGCTCAGGCCGACCTTCTTCTTTTTCACGCTGACGCGCACCAGCGCATCGCCGCCGGAGACCATATAGGGCCGGCTCGAGAGCACCTCGATAAGGTACTTATTCGAGCCGTGATGCTTGTCGAAGTGGTCGTCATCGCCGGCGTACGCCAGGCCCGACGGAATCGCGCTCACCAGCAGCGCGCAAGCGAATGCGCGCAAGAAGTTTCGCAGATGGTTCATGGTTTCTCCGTGGCATCGCGTTTGCGGTTCAATCATCATCGTCATCATCGTCGTGATGCTTGCCATCGTGAGCCAGCTTCTTACATAGCTTGCGCGCCCTGTGATTGTCGGGGTCGCTCGGCAACACGTTGCTCGCGGCAGCTTGCGCGATCAGGCGATCCGCGTCCTCCTGCAGGAGAAGGCGCTTGCGCACCTCCGCTCTCGCGACACGCTGCACCACGCAGTCGTAGCCCTCCTGGCTGCCGTAGCGCTCCTCGACGGATTTGCGCGGGTCTTTGGTCGCCTTGCGCTCGGCCTTGGTCAGCGCGAACGGAATGTAGCCGCCGGCAAGATTGAATTCATTGCCCTGCAGAGGTCCGGCCGCGGTGGGGTTCCAGCTCGTGTAGGTGCCCAAAGGCGCCTGCAGCAGCACCGATTTCACGCCCGCGATCTCATTGCCGTCCTTGTCCACCTTGCCGGCAAGGGTCGGAATGACCTGCTTGATCGGCGGCACCACCTTGGTCATCACCCCCGACTGGTCGTTGTAGCGGAAATCGGGACCGTAGTCGTAGTCCATGAGGACGTTCATGACGTCGTCCGGCGTCGGCGCGCCAGGGATCTTCGGCCACTTCATCGCCTTGGCGTTCGCCGGTACCAGCGTGTGGTCCTTGACGTTGGGGTACGCGCTCTCAGGCGGCTCGGTGCCTTTCGTCACCCAGTCAACCAGAGCGACGAACAGCGCGCGCCGCGTCTCCGTCTGCGGATTCGGATTCAGGGCGAGCACTTGGCCGGACAGCGGCGGCTGCGCGACGGCGAAACCCCCGCCGCCGCCGCCGTGGCGCGTGCTCGCGTGGTAATAGCGGCGCACGTTGCGCGGCAGGGGCAGATAGTCCTTGCCGCGGGTGCCGGCGATGCTCACGCTGCCGCGGCTGTACCAGATTTCCGGTCCGCCGAAGTCGTCGAACACCTTCGGGCAGGTATCAGTCGCGCGGCAACGCTGTAGCAGCCCGGTCACGCCGCGCCCGCGTGCCTTGTCGTTGTAGTCGCCCCACCACAGCGGTCCTTCCGCGCCGGGCTCGAAGATGTTGGCGATGTTGCCGGGCTGGGCGAAGCGGATGTTGAACTGCCCCATCTGGCCGGCGATGATCGGCTGGATCCCGTCCCAGACGATCCTGCCGTCCTCGTCCTCGTTGAACCCGAGCAGGATGAAGTTCTTCTGAAAGCGCCCGGACTGGGAACGGGCGTAGCTGATCGCCCACTGGGTCTGACCGGCGATCGGGTTGCCGTCCGCGGCGCTGGCGCGCCGGAAGAAGGACACGACGTCGCGCATCGCCGCCATGCCAACCCCGAGCACCAGCGGATCCTTTGCGGTATAGACCAGCTCGTAGATCAGGTTCGGATCGAAGCCGTTCCTGAGGCAGATCTGGGTCTGACTGGGCGTGCCCGGGAAGGGCGTGCTGGTGCAGTTGGCGAACGCCCAGTCGTTGCTCGAAATTTCCACCACCCCGGAGCGAACGCCGAGATTGGTTTCGCGCGCGATGGAGATCAGCTTGGCTTGCGTCGTGTCGAGGCTCGCGGGGGTGCGCCCGTTGCCGGGTAGCGGACGGGTATTCACGTTGCCCCCAACCGTGACGAAGCGGGCGAAGGTCGGACTCTGCACGCCGCTTACCACCGGAACTTCGACCGTCTCCTGCGCCGTGGCCGCATTGTTGAAGGCGATATCGCCCTGCCAGCCGCTTGCCAGATAGACGTGGCCGGGTTTCTGGTCGAAACCATCTCCGGCATCGGTGGCTGATCCGCCCAGATTGCCGTACCCGAGCGCGCGTCCGCCGCGATTGGGGACGCCGTACACCAGGACCCCGCTCGACCTGCTCATGTCAACCGGCTTTAGCACGGTGAAGGTCGCCCTGTAGATGACCTTGCCGTCGGCGTTGCGCGGCGCGAGCTCGATATCGGTGATGACGGCATTGTGGCGGCTCGAAGGATCGAGCTCGCCGCTGGCCACACCCCTGACCTCTTCGTAGGCGCCGACGTCGCCAAACACGCGCCCGCTGAACGCCGGTGTCGTGCCGGTGATGGTAATGCTGGTGACTCGCGCCTCGGATGCCGAGGTGGCAACGAGCAATGCTGCCGCGAGTGCGGCGGCCGCGCGACTGGCTTGCTTGGGCTGTAGCATGGTTGGGCTCCTCAATCTCTAGTCAATAACCAGCCAGGTGCCTTCCAGCCCCTGCTGCTCGTAGCCGCGCTTGGACCAGTCGCACACACCGCTGGGAAAGGCCGCCGTCAGGCGATCCCACTGCGCCGGCGTGAACGACACGCCATAGTCGCTCTGGCGCGGCGATCTGCGCTGGCACTTGATGATGTCGGCAGCCACTTCGGCGCCGGCCACTTCGCGCGGGAAGGAGTTGGTCGGGTACAACGTGCCGCACGCCGTGGTTGCCGTCTGCTCGCGAAGCTGTGGCTGCGCGATGAAGGTCGGCGTCGCATCGCGCGTATTGCAACCCTCCTGCAGGTCGGCCGGCTTATTGCGCAGCACCTTG
The DNA here is from genome assembly GCA_029863065.1 of Betaproteobacteria bacterium. Lineage (GTDB taxonomy): Bacteria > Pseudomonadota > Gammaproteobacteria > Burkholderiales > SG8-39 > JAABQT01. The sequence goes on along the minus strand of JAOTWE010000221.1, from coordinate 703 downwards.
TCGATCTGCCGCCCCTTGCGCTTGTCGGCCTTGATCGCGGTGATCCAGCGGTCCATCGTCAGGATCGCGCGCTGCAACAGCGGGCTCGCGTTGCTGTACAGGCCGTAGCGGTTGTCCTCGTGCAGCATGATCTGGTTGTCGTGACGGCCGTTCGCCTTGTCGAGCCGCTCGCGCAGCGAGAACGAGTGGTAGCGCACGTGGATGTCGCCGCCGGTCACCTCGTCGTTGTAGCCGCGGTAGTCGATGATCGGCATCTCCGCGAGTCCGCCGCCGCCGTTGGTCAGGCGCCCGGTGCGATACGCGGCGCGCGCCGCCATCAGGTCGGCCTCGGTGCGTTGCGGCACGATGGTGGCGTCCTTGTCGAAGCCACCGATGTTCTCGTTGAGATGCAGGAACTGCTCCACCGAGATCACGCCGCTGTTCACCAGCTTCAACCCGTACTGGATGCCGACGTTGTCGAGCGGCCGGCGTGCGAACCCGGTGGCCGGATCCTTGCCGTACACGTTGACCGTGTGGTCGTAGACCGTGCAGCGTACGCCGAGCGGATTGGTCGCGGGGTCGTAGCGCTCGGCGACCGGCACCGCGGCGCAGCTCGTAGAGCCGGGTTTCGGATCGATGCGGCGCGCGCCGATCGCGATGTTGGGCGCGGCGTTGTACACGCCGAAGCCCGTGACCAGGCGCTTTTGCTCGTCGGTCCATCCCA
>JAOTWE010000043.1 GCA_029863065.1 Betaproteobacteria bacterium | reverse complement strand
AGATTCTGCGGCACTTGTTTCTTGCCAATAGCGGCTCGCGACACGACATAAGCGCCGTTGTGCGCCATCGCGCCGGGGCCGAGGAGCGGGAGAAGGGCCATCTTGTGGGGCGACATGCGGCCAGGGGTGAATGGATTTTCCTATCCGTCCGTTGTGCGCCATCGCGCCGGGGCCGAGGAGCGGGAGAAGGGCCATCTTGTGGGGCGACATGCGGTCAGGGGTGAATAGATTTTCCTATCCGTTACCTTGAGTGATTCTTCGAATAGCAGCACCAGGCCGGCGACGAAATTGCTGATCAAGGTCTGCAGGCCAAATCCAACCCCCACGCCCAGCGCACTGGCAAATAGCGCGAACTTGGTCAAATCGATACCGATCGACGAGACGGCGATCAGGAACCCGATGGTGAGCAGGGTGTAATGCAGCAGCCGGTTCACCGTATAGAGCGCCGCGCGGGTGAAATTCGGGCGGTACGCGGCAAGCCGCGTGACGGCACCCTGCGCGAGCTTGGAGACCCACCAAGCCACGGCAATGATCACAACCACACGGATTAGACCGATCGAGGTCAGTGGGACGTCGCCGAGCTCCAATAACGGCGTGGTGAGCCATCCCGAGACGATCTGCCACGCACCTGCGACGGTACCCGGACTGCCCTGGACCTGGATTGTGTCGGCCGCGAAACCGGTCGTCTAAGGAAATGCGCTACCGATCAAATGCCACGCCCATTCCATGAGTCTCACTGTAGATCTCCCTTCGTCGGGGTCGTCATAGCCATCGATTGCGGCGGAACAACAGCACGAGCACGGCAACGATCGCACCCATGATTCCAAGCAGCACAAAATAGCCCGCCCGAGTTTTCAGTTCGGGCATGTACTCGAAGTTCATTCCATAGATTCCGGCGAGGAAGGTGAGCGGCACGAAGATGGCGGTGATAATGGTGAGTATTCTGATGATGTTGTTGAGGCGGTGCGAGGCGAGCGATATATAGCCATCAATGAGATCCGAGGACACCTCGTAGTACAGGGACGCAAGGCTGCTCGCCCGCTCTTGGTGCTCGTAGACGTCGCGGATCTCGTGTATCCGCTCGGCGCGCACCTGCGGCGGAGGGTTCTTGATGAGCTCGGAGAACACCTGCACGTGATAGACGAGGATCCTCCGGAACTTTCTCAGGTCGGTCTTGTATCCTATCAACTCCGCGAGCATGGAATCGTCGGGATTGGCGACGATCTCGAGCTCGAGATCGCCGAGTCGAGGCTCGAGCGCGAGAAGTTTTCTCGCGTAACGGTCCACCATGATTCGGCACAGCCGCAGCGCGAGCGCGTCGGGTCCGCCGGCAAGCAGCGCCCTGTTCTGTTCCGCTTCCTGGCGCAACGCGTCGATGCTTCGGGAATCGTCGGAGTGACGCGTGACCAGGAAGCGCTGGCCAATGAACAACGCGAGTTGAATGGTGCCAAACTCGAACTCGTCCGAAGGCGTGCTCAACCCCTTCAGCAGGACGAAGACGTTGTCGTCAAACGCTTCGATCTTGGGTGGGTGCCGGTCCCGTTGCGCGTCCTGGATGGCCAGGGGGTGCAGGCCGAAGCACGAACTGAGGATCTTCGCCTCGGCCTGCGCTTCGTTGTCGGCGAAGTCGGCCCAGATGAGCGCATCGGGCTCTTTCTGCCAAGCGGCCAGCAGCGCTTCGTCGCCCGTTTCGATCCCTCCGGTGGAAGGGCAGTACAGAAGGGTACGAATCATCTTGGCCTCGAGGAAAAAACCCAGGAATACCGCATACTAAACGTTGCGAACTCGCGAGCGACCACTTTGGGTCGAAAGCGGTCATTCGCAAGCAGCCGATTTCGATCCCAGGATCTTGGACGCGGGAAAGCCTAGAAAATTTTTTCGCCGCCACGCAGGAATCGGCATAGGGGGTGGGTGCGGAATCGAGCGCACCGCATCTAGGCACAGTCTCGGGAACCCTTAGACAACCGGGGGGCATGAAGGGCGAAAAAGGATGGTACCCCCCACCCTGACCAGCCCTTTATCCGAAATACTTCTTCGTCATGCGCTCGATCACGGCGCCGGTGTGCTGGTCGGAAAGGTGCGCGTAACGCTTCACCATCGCCAGCGTGCGATGCCCTAGCACGGCTGCAAGCTCCGCAATGGTCGCGCCGCTTTTTTGCCAATGGCGGCTCACGACACGACATAAGCGCCGTTGTGCGCCATCGCGCCGGGGCCGAGGAGCGGGAGAAGGGCCATCTTGTGGGGCGACATGCGGCCAGGGGTGAATAGATTTTCCTATCCGTTCCTACGCATCAGTGGATCTCGGGTTCCGGCGTCGGCGCGGTACCTTCGAGGAAATCGAAATCGCAGCCCTCGTTGGCCTGCTTCACGTGCCGCGAGAAAATCGCGCCGTAGCTGCGTTCGTACTTGAGCGGCGGGCGTTGCCAGGCGGTTTTTCTGTTCTTCATTTCCTGGTCTGAAATCTTCAGGTTCAGGATCTTTTTTTCAACATTCAATTCAATCAGGTCACCGTCGCGCACGAAGGCGAGCGGGCCGCCGACGTAGGCTTCCGGGGCGACGTGCAGAATGCAGGTGCCGTAGCTGGTGCCACTCATGCGCCCGTCGGACAGGCGCACCATGTCCTTCACGCCCTGCTTCACGAGCTTCTTCGGCATCGGCAGCATGCCCCACTCGGGAAAACCAGGGCCGCCGAGCGGACCGGCGTTCTTCAGCACCAGCACGCAGCTCGCGTCGACGTCGAGGTCTTCGCGGTCGATGCGCGCCGCCATGTCGTTGTAGTCCTCGAACACCACCGCGCGGCCGGTGTGCTGCATGAGCTTCGGATCCGCAGCGCTGGTCTTGATCACCGCGCCATCGGGCGCGAGCGAGCCGCGCAGCATGACGATGCCGCCGGTCTTCTTCAGCGGTTTGTCGCGCGGCAGGATCACGTCCGCATTCCACACCTTGGCGCCCTCAAGGTTCTCGCCCAGCGTCTTGCCGTTCACCGTCTGCGCCGAGAGGTCGAGCAGGTCGCGCAGCTCGTAGAGCATGGCGCGCAGGCCGCCGGCGTAGAAGAAGTCCTCCATCAGGTACTTGTCGCCCGAGGGCCGTACATTGGCGATCACCGGCGTCCTGGCGCCGATCTCGTTGTAGCGCTCGAGCGGGAAGGCGAGCCCCGCGCGTCCCGCCATGGCGACGAGGTGCACGATAGCGTTGGTCGAGCCGCCCATCGCCATGAGGGTGGTGATGGCATTGTCGAACGAGCCGTGCGACAGGAAGTCGCGCGGCTTGAGGTCCTCCCACACCATCTCGACGATGCGTTTCCCGGTGAGCGTCGCCATGCGCGCGTGGTTCGAGTCCGGCGCCGGGATCGACGAATAGCCGGGCAGCGTGAAGCCGAGCGCCTCTGAAAGCGACATCATGGTCGCCGCCGTGCCCATGGTCATGCAGGTGCCGGGCGAGCGCGCGATCGAGTCCTCGATGTCCTGCCAGTCGCCTTCAGTGATGCGCCCGGCGCGCAGCTCGTCCCAGTATTTCCACGTGTCCGAGCCCGAGCCCAGGGTCTGGTCGCGCCAGTGGCTGTTCAGCATCGGCCCCGCGGGCAGGTAGATCGCCGGCAGGTTCATGCTGGTCGCGCCCATGATGAGCGCCGGCGTGGTCTTGTCGCAGCCGCCCATCAGCACGCAGCCGTCCACGGGATAGGAGCGCAGCAGCTCCTCGGTCTCCATGGCGAGGAAATTGCGGTACATCATGGTCGTCGGCTTCTGCATGGTCTCGGCGAGCGCCATCGCCGGCATCTCGAGCGGAAAGCCGCCCGCCTGCCACACACCGCGCTTCACTTCTTCCGCGCGCTGGCGAAAATGCGTATGGCAGTGGTTGATGTCCGACCAGGTGTTGATGATGGCGATCACGGGCTTGCCCGCGTAGTCCGACCGGTCGTAGCCCATCTGCGCCGTGCGCGAGCGGTGGCCGAAGGAGCGCAGGTCCTGCACGCCGAACCAGCGGTGCGAACGCAGTTGCTCGGGGCGCTTCTTCATTGCGCGACGGGTTCGCGGTACTTCAATGCGACGCCCGTCAGCCGTTGCAGCTCCTCGAAGGACAGTCCCCCCACGATCTCGACGACGTGCAGGCCGTCGGCCTTCACGTCGATCACCGCAAGGTCGGTGTAGATGCGATTGACGCAGCGCGCCCCCGTGAGGGGGTAGGTGCAGCGCTCGACGATCTTGCTTTTGCCGTCCTTGGTGAGGTGCTCCATCATCACCAGGACGTGCTTCGCGCCCGCGGCGAGGTCCATGGCGCCACCCACGGCGGGAATGGCGTCGGGCGCGCCGGTATGCCAGTTGGCGAGGTCCCCCGCCACCGACACCTGGAACGCGCCCAGTACGCAGTAATCGAGGTGGCGCCCGCGGATCATGCCGAATGAGTCTGCGTGGTGAAAGAACGCGCCGCCCGCGAGCAGCGTGACGGGCTGCTTGCCGGCGTTGACCAAATCCCCGTCTTCCATGCCCTTCGCCGGCCGTGGGCCGATGCCGAGCACGCCGTTTTCGCTGTGCAGCACGATCTCGCGGTCCTTCGGCAGGTGCTCGGCCACCAGCGTCGGCAGACCGATGCCGAGGTTCACGTAGGCGCCGTCGGGAATGTCGCGCGCCAGGCGCGCGGCGATCTGCTTGCGATCGAGCTTTTTCATGCGGCCTTTCTCAGCGGCGCGATGCGTACCACGCGCTGCACGAAGATTCCCGGGGTCACCACCGCTTCCGGATCGAGCGCCCCGAGCGGCACGGTTTCGCGCACCTGCGCCACGGTGCATTGCGCGGCCGCGGCCATGATCGGCCCGAAATTGCGCGCGGTCATGCGGTAGGTGAGATTGCCCCAGCGGTCGGCGCGGTCGGCCTTGATCAGCGCGTAGTCGGCGTGGATCGGGTACTCGAGCACGTAGTCGCGCTCGCCGATGCGGCGCGTCTCCTTGCCCTCGGCGAGCTTGGTGCCGAACGCGGTCGGCGTGTAGAAGGCGCCGATGCCGGCGCCCGCGGCACGGATGCGCTCCGCGAGCGTGCCCTGCGGCACGAGCTCCAGCTCGAGTTCGCCGGCGCGGTAAGCCTTGTCGAAATGCCAGGAATCGGTCTGGCGCGGGAAGGAGCAGATGATCTTGCGCACGCATTTTGCGGCGATCAGGGCGGCGAGGCCGGCGTCGGCGCTGCCGGCGTTGTTGCTGACGACCGTGAGTTGCTTCGCGCCCCGGGCAATCAGCGCGTCGATCAGTTCCGAGGGCATGCCGGCGCCGCCGAAGCCGCCGATCATCACGGTGGCGCCGTCGGGCACGTCGGCGAGGGCGGCTTGCGCGGTAGCGATGAACTTGTCGATCATGGACGGCCAGGGAGCTTGCGCAGCATTATAAACTTGGCCATGGCCGCTCCCCACCTGTTCAAGCCCGCGCCGCTCGCGCGCGCCATCGAGGCGATCGTCGCCGCCGGCGGCAGCGAGCCGCGCGAAGCGCAAATCGTCGCCGAGAACCTCGTCACCGCCAATGTCACGGGCCACGACTCGCATGGCGTCGGCATGATCCCGCGCTACATGGAGTCGCTGCAGGAAGGCGGCCTGCAGCCCAACCGCCATCCGCAGGTGAAGTTCGACGGCGGCGCGCTCGTCGCGCTCGACGGCCAGGCGGGCTACGGGCAGGTGATCGGCATGGAGGCGACCGCGATCGCCATCGAGCGTGCGCAGGCGCACGGCGTGTGCGTGATGGCGCTCGCCAATTCGCATCACCTGTGCCGCATCGGGCAGTGGGCGGAGCAGGCGGTGGCCGAGGGACTGGTGTCGATCAGCTTCGTCAACGTCATCTCGCGTTCCATCGTCGCCCCCTTCGCCGGCAGCGACGCGCGCTTCGGCACCAACCCGTGCACCATCGGCATTCCGCTGCCGGGGCAGCCGCCGTTCATCCTCGACATGGCGACCAGCGGGGTGGCGCAGGGCAAGGTGCGCGTCGCGCACAACAAGGGCCAGAAGCTGGCGCCCGGATTGCTGCTCGACGATAAGGGCAACCCGACGCTGGATGCGCGCTTTGGCGTGATCGAGCCTTTCGGTGCGCTCACGACGTTCGGGCTGCACAAGGGTTACGGGCTCGCCGTGGTGTGCGAGCTGCTCGGCGGCGCGCTCACGGGCGGCGGCACCTGGCACACCGAGGACCGCTCGAAGAAGCGCGTGCTGAACGGCATGCTCAGCATCCTTATCGACCCCAAGAAGCTTGGCACCGCGGCGCCGTTTGCGCGCGAGGCGCGCGAATTCATCGCCTGGGTGAAGAAGTCGCCGCCCGCGCCGGGCCACGACCGCGTGCGCATCGCCGGCGACCCGGAGCGCGAGACGCGCGCCCAGCGCGAGCGCGAAGGCATCGCCGTCGACGGCACGACGTGGCAGGAAATCCTTGCGGCCGGCGCCAAACTGGGCGTCGACGCCGGGAGCCTCGACCGCCTGGCCGGCGGCTAAGCACCCCCTCGTTCTAAGAAGGCACTTGCAGTAGCTTTTATAAGCTATTGATAAGTATCGCATTTTAATTTCAAGAAACGCCCCAAAGAAACGTAGCTAAGTCATTGTCAGGCAAAAAGAATTGCCTTGACCGTCGGCCCTTTTGTCGCATAAAGTGGAAAAAGGTAGAAAAAAGTGGCGGAACACGGGGAGGCGTGGGTCTAGCCCCGGCCGCCTGGGAGAAAACGGGGCATGGGTGGAACGTTTCACGGCGCAACGGTGGTCACGCTGGACGCAAAAGGCCGGCTCGCCATCCCGACGCGTTATCGCGCGGCGCTCGTGGCCGACGCGAAGCATCTCGTGCTCACCGCGCACCCCGAAGGCTGCGTGCTGCTGTATCCGGCGGAAGCCTGGGAGCCGGTGCGCACGCAGGCGCAGTCCTTTCCCAGTTTTCACCCGCAGGCGAGCTGGTGGAAGCGGCTGCTCCTCGGCTTCGAGGAGCACGTGTCGCCCGACGGCTCCGGCCGCATCCTGCTCTCCGGCGCGCTGCGCCAGCACGCCCGGCTCGAGCGCGACGCCATGCTGGTCGGGCAGGGCCACTACTTCGAGCTCTGGGACTCGGGGCTGTGGAACTCGAAGCTGGCGCAGGCGCTCGCCGGCCCGGCGAGCGCGCCCCCGGGCATGGAAGATTTTTCGCTGTGAACGCGAGCGCGCCTGGCGATGAGCACAACTGCCGGCACGCATCATCCCGTCCTCGCCGTCGAGGCGCTCGCCGCGCTGGCGATCCGGCCCGAGGGCATCTACGTGGACGGCACGTTCGGCCGCGGCGGACACAGCCGCCTGATCCTCGAGCGTCTCGGGCCGGCGGGGCGCCTCGTGGCGCTGGACCGAGATCCGCAGGCGGTCGCGGCGGCGCGCGCCATCGCCGACCCGCGCTTTTCCATCACGCACGCGCCCTTCAGCGCGCTCGCGCAAGCACTGGACGAACAAGGTGTGGCGCGGGCGCACGGCATGCTGTTCGATCTCGGCGTGTCCTCGCCGCAACTCGACGACCCGGCGCGCGGCTTCTCGTTTCGCGCCGCGGGCCCGCTCGACATGCGCATGGACCCGTCGCAGGGCATGAGCGCCGCGGACTGGCTGGCCGCGGCAAGCGAGTCGCAACTCAGGGAGGCCATAGGGGAGTATGGGGAAGAACGGTTTGCTAAACAGGTTGCAGCGGCGATTGTTGCTGCTCGCCGGAACGCGCCCATCCGCACGACCCGCCAACTTGCCGATCTCGTGGGTGCGGCGGTCCGCACACGGGAGCCGGGCCAGGATCCGGCGACGCGCACCTTTCAAGCTCTACGGATTCTCGTCAATCGGGAGCTTGAGGAAGTGTCGCTGATGCTGCCGCAGGCAGTGGCACGCCTCGCCCCGGGCGGGCGCCTGGCGGTGATCGCCTTCCACTCGCTGGAAGACCGGATCGTCAAGCGCTTCCTGCAGGCTTGCGCGCGTCCGGCGCTGCCCCGAGATTTGCCGCTGCGTGCCAGCGAGTTGCCACAAGCCTTGCTCAGAATCGTGGGCAAGGCGGTGCGCCCCGAGCGCGCCGAGACCGCGGCCAACCCGCGCGCCCGCAGCGCCGTGCTGCGTGTCGCCGAGCGCACGGCCGCCCCCTTTGACCCGTCCCTGATCAACCGAATCGAGCCCGACGCGTGGCGAAGCTGAACCTCCTCCTCCTCCTGGTTCTCGTCGTCTGCGCGCTCGGGCTCGTCACCTCCCAGCACAAGGCCCGCAAGCTGTTCTCCGAGCTCGAGCGCGCGCAGGCGCGCGCGCGCGAGTTCGACGTCGAGTACGGCAAGCTGCAGCTCGAGGCCAGCACCTGGGGGCTGCACACGCGCATCGAGCGCGTCGCCACCGGCAACCTCGGCATGCGCGTCCCCGACGCGCGCCAGGTGCGCGTCATCGACGTGGCGGGGGCGCGATGAGCGCCGCCGCGCCCGCGCTCGTGCGCCTGCCGGTGTGGCGGGCACGCTTCGTGATGGCGGGACTGGTGGCGGCGTTCGCCGTGCTCGCCGGCCGCTCGCTCTACTTGCAGGCCATGCAGACCGAATTCCTCCAGGAAAAGGGCGAGCAGCGCTACAGTCGCGTGCTGCAGGTGCCGGGCACGCGCGGCCGCATCCTCGACCGGAACGGCGAGGCGCTCGCCATCTCGACGCCGGTGCAGTCGGTGTGGGCGATTCCCGGCGACGTCGAGGCGAGCGCGGCGCAGCTCGGCAGGCTCGCCGCGCTGCTCGGCACCGACGTGCGCGAGCTGCGCCGGAAACTGGCCGACCGCGCGCGCGACTTCGTCTACCTCAAGCGCCAGATCGCGCCCGAGACCGCCGAGAAGGTGGCGCGCCTCGGCCTGAACGGCATCTTGCAGCACCGCGAGTTTCGCCGTTACTACCCCGGCGGCGAAGTGACGGCTCACCTCGTGGGCTTTACAGGCGTGGACGAGACCGGCCAGGAAGGCCTGGAGCTCGCCTACGAGAAGTCGCTCGGCGGCACGCCCGGCAGCCGCCGGGTGATCAAGGACCGCCGCGGGCACGTGGTCGAGGACGTCGGCTCGGTGCAGCCCGCGCAGGACGGGCACGACCTGGTGCTGTCGATCGACGGCAAGATCCAGAGCCTCGCCTACGCCGCGCTGAAGAACGCGGTCGCCGCGCACAAGGCGAAGGCCGGAGCGCTGGTGGCGATCGATGTGCGCACCGGCGAAGTCCTGGCGCTCGCCAACGCGCCGTCCTTCAATCCGAACAACCGGGCGCGCCTTGCCGGCGGGCAGCTGCGCAACCGCGCGCTGACCGACGAATTCGAGCCGGGCTCGACGCTCAAGCCGTTCACCGTGGCGCTGGCGCTGGAGTCCGGTCAGCTGTCGCCGGGCTCGGCGGTGCATATCGGCAGCGGCGGCCTGCGTATCGCCAACTACACCATCCACGACCCGCACCCGCAGACCGTGCTGTCGGTGGCGCAGGTGATCCAGAAATCCTCCAACGTCGGCGCGGCGCGCATCGCGCTGGCGATGCGCCGCGAGGACATGTGGAGCATGTTTCACCGCGCCGGCTTCGGCGTCTCGCCCGGGCTCGATTTTCCGGGCGAGTCTGCCGGCAAACTGCGCGCGGCCGACAGCTGGCGGCCGATCGAGCAGGCGACCATGGCCTACGGCCACGGCATTTCGGTCAGCCTGCTGCAGCTGGCGCGCGCCTACACCATGTTCGCGCGCGACGGCGAGCTGGTGCCGGCGACGCTGCTCAAGGCGGGCGTGCCGGCGGCGGGCACGCGCGTGCTGAGCGCGCGCACCGCGCGCCAGGTTCGCGCCATGCTCGAGCTCGCGGTGCAGCCCGGCGGCACCGCGCCGCGCGCGCGCATCATGGGCTGGCGCGTGGCCGGCAAGACGGGCACCGCCCACAAGCAGGAAAACGGCGGCTACTCCACTGAAAAGTACATCGCCTCGTTCGTCGGCCTGGCGCCGGTGAGCGAGCCGCGCCTGGTCGTGGCGGTGATGATCGACGAGCCCGCCGACGGCCAGTACTTCGGCGGCGTCGTGGCAGCGCCGGTGTTCGCGGAGGTCATGCGCGGCGCGTTGCGCGCGCTCGGCGTTCCCTATGACGCGCCGCTCGAGCCGGTGCCGCTGCCGGACGCGGGCGACGAAGCGCGGGAAAGCACCTGATGCGCGCATGGACCCGTTCGCACAGCTTGCGCGCCAGGGGGCGATGATCCAGAGGCTCGCCGCGGACAGCCGCCGCTGCGCGCCCGGGGTAGCGTTTTTCGCCTACCCGGGCGAGCGCGTCGATGGACGCCAGTTCATCCCCGATGCCATTGCCCGCGGCGCCGCCGCGGTGGTTTGGGAGGCCGAGGGTTTCGCCTGGCGTCCGCAATGGCGCGTGGCGAATGCGGCCGTGCCGGGACTGCGCTCGCAGGCCGGCGCGCTCGCGCACCAGTTTTACGGCCGGCCGTCGGCAGCGCTGTGGACCTGCGGCGTGACCGGGACCAACGGCAAGACCACCTGCTCGCAGTGGATCGCCGCAGCCCTGCAGGCTGCGGGCGTGAAGTGCGGGGTGATCGGCACTCTCGGTGCCGGCTTTCCGGGCGCGCTCGAAGACGCCGGCAATACGACGCCCGACGCGCTCGAGGTGCACCGGCTGCTCGCAGAAATGCGGCGCGCCGGCGCAGTGGCGGCCGCCATGGAAGCATCCTCGCATGCCCTGCAGCAGGACCGGGTGGCGGGCGTTGCCTTCGATTGCGCGCTGTTCACCAATCTGTCGCACGACCACCTCGACTATCACGGCTCGATGGATGCCTACGCGGCGGCGAAGGCGCGCCTGTTCGAGGCCGAGGGCCTCGCCTGCGCGGTGCTGAATCTGGACGACGTGTTCGGCGCGCAGCTGGCGCAGCGCCTCGCCGTGCGCGGCGTGCGCACCATCGGCTACAGCCTGTTCGGCGCCGGCGCCGGCGGCGAGCACCTGGTTGCCGCGGCAATCGACGGCGCCCGCGTGCGCATCGTCTCCAGCTGGGGCGAAGCCGAGGTGTCGCTGCCTGCGCTCGGGCGCTTCAACGTCGCCAATGCGCTCGGCGTGGCGGGCGCGCTCGTCGCCTTCGGCATGGATTTCCGCGACGCGGTCGGGTGCCTGGAAAGGCTTCCCGACGTGCCCGGGCGCATGCAGCGCCTGGGCGGCGAAGGCGACCCCCTGGTGGTGGTCGACTACGCGCACAGCCCCGACGCGCTCGACAAGGTGCTGCAGACGCTGCGCCCGATCGCCGACGCCCGCCGCGGGCGCCTGGTGGCGGTGTTCGGCGCCGGCGGCGACCGCGACCGCGCCAAGCGCGCGCCCATGGGCGCGATCGCCTCGCGGCTCGCCGATCGCATCGTGCTGACCTCGGACAATCCGCGCGGCGAGGAACCGCTCGACATCCTGCGCGACATCGAGGCGGGCGTCGATGCGCCGCACGCGCTGGAGCCGGACCGCGCGCGCGCCATCGATGCGGCGATCACGCAAGCTTCGGGCGCAGACGTGGTGCTGATCGCGGGCAAGGGTCACGAGGCGACGCAGGAGATCGCCGGGCGCCGGCTGCCGTTCTCGGACGCCGCCGTGGCGCGCGCCGCGCTCGAGCGACGGGGGAAACGATGATGAGCCTCGCCGAGGCAGCCGCCGCGGTGCAAGGCCGGATGGCCGGGGCGGACGTGCGCTTCAGCGGCGTGGCCACGGACTCGCGCAGCATCGGCCGCGGCGAGCTGTTCGTGGCGATTCGCGGCGAGCGCTTCGACGGCCACGAATTTCTCGGCATGGCGAAGACGCGCGGCGCGAGCGCCGCGCTGGTCGATGACCGATTCGGCGGCCGAGCGCCGCTGCCGGTGGTGGTCGTCGACGACACGCGCCGCGCGCTGGGCCGGCTGGGGCGCCACTGGCGCGCGCGCTTTGACCCGGTGGCGATCGGCATCGCCGGCGCCAATGGCAAGACGACCACGAAGGAGATGCTGGCCGCGATCCTGCGCGCGCACGCGGGCGAGACGGCCGTGCTCGCGACCAAGGGAAACCTCAACACCGACATCGGCGTGCCGCTGACGGTGCTGCAGTTGGGCGACGCGCATCGCTACTGCGCGTTCGAGCTCGGCATGAATCATCCCGGCGAGATCGCAGGGCTGGCCGCAATCGCGCAGCCGACCATCGCCGTGGTCACCAACGCGCAGCGCGAGCACATGGAATTCCTGCACAGCGTCGAGGCGAGCGCCGAGGAGAACGCGAACGTGCTGCGCGCGCTGCCGGCGTCGGGAATCGCGGTCGTCAACGCGGACGACGCCTGCCGTCCGATCTTTCTCAAGGCCGCCGGATCGCGCGCGCTGGTCGATTTCGGTCTCGAGCGCAAGGCGGCGGTCACCGGCGGCGGCACGCTCAAGCCGCTGTCTAGCGAGATCGTGGTGCGCACCGCGGAGGGCGTGGCGCGCGCGACGCTGGCCATCCCCGGAAAGCACAACGTGCGCAACGCCATCGCCGCGGCGGCCTGTGCGCACGCCGCCGGCATTCCGGTGGCGACGATCGGCAAGGGACTTGACGCGTTCAGGCCCCATGCCGGGCGCATGCAGGTGAGGCACACGCGCGGCGGCGCGACAGTGCTCGACGACAGCTACAACGCCAACCCGGATTCGGTGCGCGCCGCCATCGACGTGCTTGCCGCCTGCGCCGCGCCCACGGTGCTGGTGCTGGGCGACATGGGTGAAGTGGGCGCGCAGGGGCCGCAGTTCCATCGCGAGGTCGGCGCCTACGCGCGCGAGCGCGGCATCGGCGCGCTCTATGCCCTGGGCGAGGCGAGCCGCGAGGCGGTCGCGGCGTTCGGCAAGGACGGGCGGCACTTCGACTCGCCCGAACATCTGCAAGCGGCACTGCCGGCCGCCGCCACCGTCCTGGTGAAAGGCTCGCGCTTCATGCGCATGGAGCGCGTGGTGGCCGCGCTGACCGGCGAAGGCGGAGGGACGCACTGATGCTGCTCGAATTTGCTCAATGGCTGGCGCGCGACGTGCGCCTGTTCAACGTCTTCAACTACATCACGCTGCGCGCGGTGCTCGCCTGCCTCACCGCGCTCGCCATCTCGCTCGTCCTCGGGCCGTTCGTGATTCGCAAGCTGACCGCCTACAAGATCGGCCAGTCGGTGCGCGATGACGGCCCGAAGACGCATCTCGCCAAGGCGGGCACGCCGACCATGGGCGGCGCGCTCATCCTGCTGTCCATCGGCATCACCACGCTCCTGTGGGGCGACCTGCAGAACCGCTACCTGTGGGTGGTGCTGTTGGTGACGCTGGGCTTCGGCACCATCGGCTGGATCGACGACTACCGCAAGGTGGTGCAGCGCAACCCCAAGGGCCTGTCGGCGCGCTCCAAGCTCTTCTGGCAATCGGCCATCGGCCTCGCGGCGGCCGCCTACCTCGCCAGCATCGCGCAGGGCAGCCCGGCGCTGTACGAGCTCATCGTGCCGTTCTTCAAGTTCGTCGCCTATCCGCTCGGCCCCATCGGCTTCATCATCCTCACCTACTTCGTCATCGTCGGCACCTCGAACGCCGTCAACCTCACCGACGGGCTGGACGGCCTCGCCATCATGCCGACGGTCATGGTGGGCGGTGCGCTCGGCATCTTCGCCTATGTGGCGGGGCACAGCGTGTTCAGCAAGTACCTGGGGCTGCCGTACATCGCCGGCGCGGGCGAGCTGACCGTGTTCTGCGGCGCGCTGGCCGGCGCCGGGCTCGGCTTTCTCTGGTTCAACGCCTACCCAGCCGAGGTGTTCATGGGTGATGTCGGCGCGCTTGCCCTCGGCGCCGCGCTCGGCACGATGGCGGTCATCGTGCGCCAGGAAATCGTGCTCTTCATCATGGGTGGCGTCTTCGTGGTGGAAACCCTTTCGGTGATGCTGCAGGTGCTGTACTTCAAGGCCACGGGCGGGCGGCGCATCTTTCGCATGGCGCCGCTGCACCACCACTACGAGCTCGAGGGGTGGAAGGAATCGCAGGTGGTGGTGCGCTTCTGGATCATCACCATGATGCTGGTGCTGTTCGGGCTGTCGACGCTGAAGCTGCGGTGAACATGTCGATGCGCGAGCCCCTCTTCAGCCAGCTGCCGCGGCCCGAGCCGGTGGCGCTCGCCGGTCGGCGCGTGCTGGTGCTCGGCCTGGGCGATACCGGGCTTTCGGTGGCGCGCTGGGTGGAGCGCCAGGGCGGCCGCGCGCGGGTCGCCGACACGCGCGCGGCGCCGCCGCGCGCCGCGGACTTCGCCGGCGAGCTGCGCACGGGAGCGTTCGCTCCGGCATTGCTCGAGGGCGTCGACCTGGTTTGCATCAGCCCGGGCCTGTCGCTGCGGGAAGACGTGGTGCGCGCCGCGCTCGAACGCGGCGTGCCGGTACTCGGCGACGTCGAGCTCTTCGCCTGGCAGGTGCGGGCGCGCGGCACCTCGCACGTGCTCGCCGTGACCGGCACCAACGGCAAGACCACGGTCACCGCGCTTGCCGGGCACCTGCTGCGCTCGGCGGGCATCGATGCGGTCGTCGCCGGCAATATCGGGCCACCGGTGCTGCAAGCGCTCGCCACGCGCGCGGCGCCGCCCGCGGCCTGGGTGCTCGAGCTCTCCAGCTATCAGCTCGAGACCACCTGGTCGCTCGAGCCCGAAGCGGCGGCGCTGCTCAACGTCAGCGAGGACCATCTCGACCGCTACGCCGGCATCGAGGAATACGCGGCGGCGAAAGCGCGCATCTTCATGGGACGGGGCGTGCAGGTGCTGAACCGTGATGACCCGTACTCGCTCGGCATGGGCCTGGCCAGCCGCCGGCGCGTCACGTTTGGTCTTGATGCGCCGCCCTCGGAAGAGGATTTCGGCCTCGTCGGCGGCGTGCTGCACGAGGGCTCACGCGCGCTCATGCGCGCCGCGCAATTGCAGCTCCACGGCGCGCACAACGTCGCCAATGCGCTTGCCGCCTGCGCGCTGGCGCGCGTCATCGGCGCGCCGCATGCGGCGCTCGCCGAGGGGCTGGGGACGTTCCGCGGCCTGCCGCACCGGCTGCAGCGCGTGCGGCTGCGGCGCGGCGTCGCCTGGTACGACGACTCCAAGGGCACCAACGTCGGCGCGACGGTCGCGGCACTGCGCGGCCTGGGCCGGCCCGCGCTGCTCATCGCCGGCGGCGACGGCAAGGGCCAGGACTTCGCGCCGCTCGCGCCCGCGGTCGCCGCGCACGCGCGCGCCGTGCTGCTCCTCGGCCGCGACGCGCCCCTGCTGGAACGCGCGCTCGGCGGCGCCGGCGTGCCGCTGGAGCGCTGCGCCACGCTCGACGAGGCGGTGGCGCGCGCCGCCACGCTCGGCCGCGAAGGCGATGCCGTGCTGCTGTCGCCGGCCTGCGCCAGCTTCGACATGTTCCGCGACTACCGCCAGCGCGGCGAAGTCTTCGCTGCCGCGGTCGCGGCGCTGGAGGAATGACGTGAGCGCGACCTACGTCTTCGCCAAGGACGCCGCCGCTCCCGAATACGACCGCTCGCTGGCCTGGGCGGCGTTGCTGCTCATGGCGATCGGCATGGTGATGGTGTACTCGGCGTCGATCGCCACCGCGGAAGCGAGCCGCTATACCGGCGCCAGCCCGACCTATTTCCTGATGCGCCACGCCGTGTTTCTCTGCGCCGCGCTGAGCGCCGCGATTGTCGTCTTCCTCCTGCCGGTGCGCTTCTGGCAGAAATGCTCGCCGCTCGCGTTCCTCGCCTGCCTCGCGCTCCTCGTGCTGGTGCTGCTGCCCGGTTTCGGCCGCGAGGTGAATGGCGCACGTCGCTGGCTCGACCTCGGCGCCATCACGGTGCAGCCCTCGGAGCTGGTGAAGCTCGCCGCGGTGCTCTACGCCGCCGATTACACGGTGCGCAAGCACGCGGTGCTGAAGAGCTTTCGCCGCGGACTGCTGCCGATGCTCGGCGTGATGATGTTCGTGTCCTGGCTGCTGCTGCGCGAACCCGACTTCGGCGCGCTGGTGGTGATCGCCGTGACCGCCTTCGGCATTCTGTTCCTCGGCGGCATGAACGGCCGGCACTTCGCGGCGCTGGTG
>JAOTWE010000183.1 GCA_029863065.1 Betaproteobacteria bacterium | reverse complement strand
GGTGGCCATGCTGGCGCTCGGCTTCGCGCTGCTCGTGTTCACCTCCGAGTACCGCATGCAGCGCATCTTCGGCTTCATGGACCCGTGGACCGATCCCTTCGGCCGCGGCTACCAGCTGTCGCACGCGCTGATCGCCTTCGGTCGCGGCGAATGGCTCGGCGTCGGCCTGGGCGCGAGCGTGGAGAAGCTGTTCTACTTGCCCGAGGCGCACACCGACTTCCTGCTGGCGGTGATCGCCGAGGAGCTCGGCTTCATCGGCGTGGCGGCGGTGATCGCGTTGTTCGCATGGATCGTGCTGCGCGCCTTTGCCATCGGCCGCCACGCGGCGCTGCGCGAGCGGCATTTTGCCGCGCTGGTGGCGCAGGGCATCGGCATCTGGATCGGCTTCCAGGCGCTCATCAACATGGGCGTCAACATGGGCCTGCTGCCCACCAAGGGCCTGACGCTGCCGCTCATGAGCTTCGGCGGTACCGGCCTGCTCGCCAACAGCGCGGCGCTGGCGCTGCTGCTGCGCATCGACTGGGAAAACCGGCAGCTGGCGCGAGGCCTGCACGCATGAGGACCGCGCTCATCATGGCAGGCGGCACTGGCGGGCACGTGTTCCCGGGGCTGGCGGTCGCGGACGAAATGCGCGCCGCGGGCTGGGACGTGGTGTGGATGGGGGCGAAGACCGGCATGGAGGCGCGCCTCGTGCCGGCGCACGGCTACCGCATGGCCTGGATCCGCGCCAGCGCGCTGCGCGGCAAGGGGCTGCTCGCGGCGCTGCTGCTGCCGCTGAATCTGCTCATCGGCTTTGCGCAGGCCGCGCGCGCCATCTTTCGCCTGCGCCCCGACGTGGTGCTGGGCATGGGTGGCTACGTGGCTTTTCCCGGCGGCATGATGGCGTCGCTGCTCGCGCGCCCGCTCGCGGTGCACGAACAGAACGCGGTTGCTGGCCTCACCAACCGGGTGCTCGCGCGCCTCGCCGACAAGGCCATGACCGCCTTTCCGCAGACGTTGCCAGGCGCCGAGTGGACCGGCAACCCGGTGCGTCGCGAGATCGCCGCAATCGCCTTGCCCGAAGAGCGGTACGCCGGGCGCAGCGGGCCCCTGAAGCTTCTCGTCGTCGGTGGCAGCCTGGGTGCGCAGGCACTGAACGAATGCGTGCCGCAGGCGCTTGCGCTCCTCGAGCCCCGGCCCGCGGTGGTGCACCAGTCGGGCGAGAAGCACCTCGAGACCCTGCGCAGCCGCTACCGCGCCGCCGGGGTCGAGGGCGAGCTGGTCGCGTTCATCGACGACATGGCGAAGCGCTATGCCGAGGCCGACCTCGTCGTCTGCCGCGCCGGCGCCATGACCATCGCGGAGCTGTCGGCAGGGGGCGTGGCGAGCGTGCTGGTGCCGTTCCCGCATGCGGTGGACGATCACCAGAGCGCCAACGCACGCTTTCTCTCGGAGCAGGGCGCGGCGTTCCTGCTGCCGCAGGCCGGACTCACGCCGCAATCGCTGGCCGCGACGCTGCGCGCGCTCGACCGGCCGCGCCTGCTGGAGATGGCGCGCCGCGCGCGCGCGCTCGGCAAGCCGGGGGCGGCGAAGCGCGTCGCCGCGCGCTGCATGGAGATCGCCGGATGAAGCACAAGGTCCGGCACATCCACTTTATTGGCGTCGGCGGCTCCGGCATGTCCGGCATCGCCGAAGTGCTGCTCAATCTGGGCTACCAGGTGAGCGGCTCGGACCTCGCCGAGAGCCCGGCGACGCGGCGCCTGCGCGAGCTCGGCGCGCGCGTGGCGACGGTGCACGCGGCGCAGAACATCGACGGCGCCGACGCGGTGGTGGTGTCGAGCGCGGTGCGCGGCGACAACCCCGAGGTGCAGGCGGCGCGCGCGCGCCGCGTGCCGGTGGTGCCGCGCGCGCTGATGCTGGCGGAGCTGATGCGCCTGAAACAGGGCGTAGCGATTGCCGGCACGCACGGCAAGACCACCACCACCAGCCTCGTGGCGAGCGTGCTCGCCGAGGGCGGGCTCGACCCGACCTTCGTCATCGGCGGGCGGCTGAACGCCGCCGGCTCCAACGCGCGCCTTGGCCAGGGCGAGTACATCGTCGTCGAGGCCGACGAATCCGACGCCTCGTTCCTGCACCTGCAGCCCGTGCTGGCGGTGGTGACCAACATCGATGCCGACCACATGGAAACCTACCAGCACGACTTCGCGCGCCTCAAGCAGGCCTTCGTGCAGTTCCTGCAGAACCTGCCCTTCTACGGCAGCGCCGTCCTGTGCACGGACGACGCCCACGTGCGCGAGATCCTGCCGTTCGTATCCAAGCCGGTGGTCACTTACGGCCTGTCCGCCGAAGCCATGGTGCGCGCCGAGAAGCTGGTGCATGCGGCCGGCTCGATGCGCTTCACGGCGCTGCGCGAAGGCCGGCCGGCGCTCGAGGCGCGCCTCAACCTGCCCGGCGTGCACAACGTGCAGAACGCGCTCGCGGCGATCGCCGTCGGCACCGAGCTCGGTGTCGCCGACGCCGCCATCCTCAAGGCGCTGGCCGAGTTTCGCGGCGTGGCGCGGCGCTTCCAGCGCTGCGGCGAAATCAAGATCGCCGGCGGGGGCGCTTTCACGCTGGTCGACGATTACGGGCATCACCCGGCGGAAATGGCCGCGACGCTGGCGGCCGCGCGCGGCGCCTTCCCCAACCGGCGCGTGGTGCTCGCCTTCCAGCCGCACCGGTATACGCGCACGCGCGACCTGTTCGAGGACTTCGTCAAGGTGCTGTCGACGGCCGACGCGCTGCTGCTGGTCGAGGTGTACGCGGCGGGCGAGCCGGCGATCGTCGCCGCCGACGGGCGCTCGCTCGCGCGCGCGGTGCGCGTCGCGGGCAAGGTCGAGCCGGTCTTCGTCGAGGACGTGGCGCAGCTCGCCGCCGCGCTCAAGCACGTAGCGCGCGACGGCGACGTGGTGGTGACCATGGGCGCGGGATCGATCGCCAACGTGCCGGCGCAGCTGACATGGACATGAGCGACGCGCTCCGACTGCAGGGATTGCGCGGCGTGCTGAAGGCCGGCGAGCCGATGGCGCGCCATGTGAGCTGGCGCGCGGGCGGGGCCGCGGCGCGCTTCTACGCGCCCGCGGACCAGGACGACCTGCAGACGTTCCTCGCCCAGCTGCCGCCGCGCGAGCCGCTGCTGTTCGTCGGCCTCGGCTCGAACCTACTGGTGCGAGATGGCGGCTTCGCGGGCACCGTGGTGCTGACGCACGCCGCGGGCCGGCACCCGGAGATGATCGCCGGGCATCTGTACGCGGAGGCGGGCGTCGCGAGTCCCAAGGTGGCGCGCTACGCCGCGCGCCACGACCTCGGCAGCGCCGAGTTCCTCGCCGGCGTGCCGGGCACGGTCGGCGGGGCGCTGGCGATGAATGCCGGCTGCTACGGCGGGGAGACCTGGGACATCGTCGAGCGCGCCGTGACCATCGACCGGCAGGGGCGGGTACAGACCCGCGGCCGCGAGGAGTTCGACGTCGGCTACCGGCACTGCGCCCTGCGCGGAGGCGGCCGCATCGGCGAGGACGAATGGTTCGCGGGCGCCTGGTTCGCGCTGCCCGCGGGCGACGGTGCGGCTTCGCGCGCGCGCATCAAGCAGTTCCTCGAGCGGCGCATCGCCTCGCAGCCGCTCTCGCTGCCCAACGCCGGCAGCGTGTTCCGCAACCCGCCGGGCGATCATGCCGCGCGCTTGATCGAGGCCTGCGGCCTGAAGGGCCTCGCGCGGGGCGGCGCGAGCGTCTCGGAAAAGCACGCCAACTTCATCGTCAATCCCGGGCGCCGCGCGAGCGCCGCGGACATCGAGGGGCTCATTCACGAAGTGCGCCGGCGCGTCGCCGAACGTACTTCGGTCGAGCTGGTACCGGAAGTGCGCATCGTCGGGGAGGCGGCGTGAGCCATGGCAAGGTCGCCGTGCTGATGGGCGGCAGATCCGCGGAGCGCGAGGTGTCGCTGATGAGCGGCACGGGGGTGCTGAAGGCGCTGCGCGCGAAGGCGGTGGATGCCTACGCCTTCGATCCCGCCGAGCGCGATCTGGCCGAGCTCAGGCGCGAAGGCTTCACGCGCTGTTTCATCGCGCTGCACGGCCGCGGCGGCGAGGACGGCACGGTGCAGGGCGCGCTGGAGGTGATGGGCATCCCCTACACGGGGAGCGGTGTGCTCGGCTCTGCCATCGCCATCGACAAGTGGCGCACCAAGATGATCTGGCTGGCGGGCGGCCTGCCGACGCCGCGCTATCGCATCCTCGGCGCGCACGACGACTGGGACGCCGTGGCGCGCGATCTCGGCCTGCCCCTGATCGTCAAGCCGGCGAACGAGGGTTCGACGCTGGGCCTGACGAAAGTCACCGCCGTCTCGCAATTGCCGGCGGCCTACGAACTCGCCGCCAACAAGTACCGCGACACGGCGCTGGCGGAATGCTTCGTCGACGGGCCGGAATACACCGCCGGCATTCTCGGCGACGCGGTGCTGCCCCTGATCCGCATCGAAGCGCCCCAGGGCAACTACGACTACCAGCACAAGTACTTCAGCGACGCTACCCAGTATCTGTGCCCCTGCGGCCTGCCGGCGCAAGAGGAAGACAAGCTCAAGGCGCTGTCGCTCGACGCTTTCAGGCTGCTCGGTTGCACCGGCTGGGGACGCGTCGACCTGATGCTCGACGCGGCGGGCAAACCGTGGCTGCTCGAGGTGAATACCTCGCCCGGCATGACCGGGCACAGCCTGGTGCCCATCGCCGCGCGCGCCGTCGGCATGACGTACGAGGACCTGTGCCTCAAGATCCTGGAGGGCGCACATGTGGGATAACCCGCGCCTGCTCAACGCCGCCGCCGGCGCTCTCACTGCGCTCGCCCTCATGGTATTCGCGGTGGCGGGGGCGCAGCTGCTGCTGCGCTCGACGCAGTTTCCGTTGCGCGAGATGGCGGTGCACGGCGCCCTGGCGCACACCTCGCGTGCCGAGATCGAGCAGGCGGCACAGGGACGCGTGGGGGGAAATTTCTTCGCCGTGGACCTGGCGCAGGTGCGCGCGGCGCTCGAAGGCCTGCCGTGGGTGCGCCGCGTCGAAGTGCGCCGCGTGTGGCCCGACCGCCTCGAAGTGACGCTGGAGGAGCACGTGGCCGTCGCGCGCTGGGCCGGCGGCGGCCTGGTGAATGTGCAGGGCGAGCGCTTCGCCGGCGACAGCGACGCCGAATTGCCGCAGTTCGCGGGGCCGCCGGGCAGCGAAGGCGAGGTCACGCGCCGCTTCCGGCGCTTTGGCGAGATTCTTACGCCGCTCGCTGCCGCACCCGAGCGCGTGACGCTCTCGCCGCGCTACGCGTGGCGCCTGCGCCTCGGCGACGGTCTTGGCATCGAGTTGGGACGCGACGCCCCCAACGATCCGGTGGAGGCGCGCCTGACGCGCCTGGTGGCGGCCTACCCGCGGACCCTCGGCCGCATGCCGAGGAAGCACGAGCACGTCGACCTTCGCTATCCCAACGGCTTCGCGCTGCGCCTGGCGGACGCGAAGGGCGGATAAGCCATGGCCAGGGAAACCAAGAACCTCGTCGTCGCGCTGGATATCGGCACCTCCAAGGTGGCGGCGCTGGTGGCCGAGCTGCACGCCGACGGCTCGCTCGAAATCCTCGGCATGGGCGGCCATGAGTCCAAGGGGCTGAAGAAGGGCGTGGTGGTGAACATCGAGGCCACGGTGAATGCCGTGCAACGCGCGCTCGAGGAGGCCGAGCTGATGGCCGACTGCAAGATCACCTCGGCGTTCACCGGCATCGCCGGCAGCCACATCAAGAGCTTCAACTCCACCGGCATGGTGGCAATCAAGGATCGCGAGGTGGGCGCGCTCGACGGGGCGCGCGCCATCGAGACGGCCAAGGCGGTGAACATTCCCACCGACCAGCAGATCCTGCACGTCCTGCGCCAGGAATTCATCATCGACGGGCAGGAGGACGTGCGTGAGCCGATTGGCATGTCCGGCGTGCGCCTGGAGGTCAAGGTGCACATTGTCACCGGCGCGGTGTCGGCGGCGCAGAACATCGTCAAGTGCGTGCGCCGCTGCGGCCTCGAGGTGAACGACCTCATCCTGCAGCCGCTCGCCTCGTCGCGCGCGGTGCTGTCCGAGGACGAGACCGACCTCGGCGTCTGCCTGGTGGACGTCGGCGGCGGCACGAGCGACATCGCCGTGTTCACGCACGGCGCCATCCGCCACACGGCGGTGATCCCGATCGCCGGCGACCAGATCACCAACGACATCGCCATGGCGCTGCGCACGCCGACCGCCGAGGCCGAGGTGATCAAGGTGCGCCACGGCGTGGCGCTGCGCCAGCTCGCC
>JAOTWE010000020.1 GCA_029863065.1 Betaproteobacteria bacterium | reverse complement strand
CCCTGGGAAAGCGCCGGCAGCGACTGATAGAAGTCGTAGTCAGCGGCCCCCGGCGGCGCGTACTTGCGCAGCCACTCATCCCACTTGGCGATGGCGTACACGGCAGCCGGTCCGTTGGTCTCGCCGCCGCGCGATACGGATGCGCCGGAAGGATTGCACGAGCCGGGCTCCATGCGGATGCCCCACTCGTCGATCGGGCGGCCGTTCGGCAGTCCCTTCGAGCTCGCGCCGGCCATCGACAGCCAGGCGTCGGTCATGCGCCAGCCGAGGTCGGGCGCGCGCTTGCCGTAGTCCATGTGGCCGTAGATACGCTTGCCGTCGATCGTCTTCACGTCCTCCGAGAAGAACTGGGCGATATCCTCGTACGCCGACCAGTTCACCGGCACGCCGAGCTCGTAGCCGTACTTCGCCTTGAACTTGGACCGCAGGTCCGGCCGCTTGAACCAGTCGTAGCGGAACCAATAGAGGTTCGCGAACTGCTGGTCGGGCAACTGCCAGATCTTGCCGTCGGGACCCGTCGTGAAGGAAATGCCGATGAAATCCTTGACGTCGAGGGTCGGTAACGTCACGTCCTTGCCTTCGCCCGCCATCCAGTCGGTGAGGTTCACCGCCGACTGCAGGCGCGAATGCGTGCCGATCAGGTCGGAGTCGTTGATGTAGGCGTCGTACAGGTTGCGGTTGGTCTGCATCTGCGTCTGCACCGCCTGTACCACCTCGCCCTCGCCAAGCAGCTGGTGGTTGATCTTGATGCCGGTGATCTCGAAGAACGCCTTGGCGAGCGTCTTGGACTCGTACTCATGCGTCGGGATCGTTTCCGACAGCACGTTGATCTCCAGGCCCTTGAACGGCTTGGCCGCATTGACGAACCACTCCATCTCCTTCAGCTGCTGCGCCTTGCTCAGCGTCGAAGGCTGGAATTCCTTGTCGACCCACTTCTTGGCCTCGTTCATGCCCGCCAGGCCGATCGGGGCGTAGGCGACAGCGACCGCCAAAGCGAGCGATGCCCCCAGCTTCCTAAATTCCGTCATGTTTCCTCCCTTTGTCGGACAGCCGTGGCATCCTATTAGCGAAAGCAAACGAATGTCAATACATAGTAAATGCTTGCTGCAGCGCGGCAATACGAAAGTAACAGAAAGATTTATTGCTAATATCGCGCTTTTGGGCCGATGGAATGCCACTCCTCACACCCAGACAAGCGGACATCGTCGCGTTGGCCCGGGACGACGGCCGGCTCGATGTTGACGGCCTGGCAAGCCGCTTCGGCGTCACTCCGCAGACCATCCGCAAGGACCTGAACGAGCTTTGCGACCAGGGCCTGCTGATGCGCTATCACGGCGGCGCGATGCTGCCTTCGGGCGTGGCCAATCTCGCGTACGAATCGCGCCGGCAGCTCGCGACCGATGCCAAGAAACGAATCGGCGCAAAGGCCGCCGAGCTGATCCCGAACGACTGCTCGATCCTGATCAACATCGGCACCACCACGGAGCAGGTCGCCTTGGCGCTGCGCGCGCACAAGGGCCTGATGGTGATCACCAACAACATCAACGTGGTCAACATCCTGCAGGGGTACACGCAGATCGAGGTGATCGTCGCCGGCGGCGTGCTGCGCCACGCCGACGGCGGCATCGTCGGCGAGCCGGCGGTGGATTTCCTGCGACAGTTCAAAGTGGACTACGCGGTCATCGGCACGTCCGCGATCGACGAGGACGGCAGCCTGCTCGACTACGACTATCGCGAAGTCGAAGTGTCCCGAAAGATCGTCGAGAGCGGCCGCCGCACGATCCTCGTGGCTGACAGCCTGAAATACGGGCGCTCCGCGCCGGTGCGCATCGGCCATCTCTCGGACATCGACCACTTCGTAACCGACGCCCCGCCGCCCGAGGGCCTGCAGCGCATCTGTGCGGAGCATCATGTGGCAATCGATATCGCCGCCGATAATTCCGGCGACCGGGGCGCCAGCGGCCCATGAGCGCATCGCATCAGCCGGCGCGCGGTGACTTGCAACGAATGCTCCTGCAGTCGTCGACGCGCGATCTGGTGGTCATCGGCGGCGGCGCGACCGGGCTCGGCGTGGCGCTCGACGCCGCCGCGCGCGGCCTGTCGGTGGCGCTCGTCGAGGCCGAGGACTTCGCCAAGGGCACATCCTCGCGCGCCACCAAGCTCGTGCACGGCGGCGTGCGTTATCTCGCGCAGGGCAATCTCAAGCTGGTGCGCGAGGCCTTGCATGAGCGTACGCGGCTGCTGCGCAATGCGCCACACCTGGTGCAGCCTCTGCCGTTCGTCCTGCCGCTGTTCGGCGCCCGCGGACGCTGGTTCGACCGCTGGTTCTACGGGGCTGGGCTCACGCTCTACGACCTGCTCGCCGGTAGCGCCAGGCTCGGACGCACCCAGTACCTCAATGCCGCCGCCGCCCTGGAGCGCGCGCCGGGACTGCGGGGCGACACTTTGGCGGGCGCACTGCAATACTGGGACGGGCAGTTCGACGACGCGCGGCTCGCCGTCGCGCTCGCGCGTACCGCAATCGCGAAGGGCGCGTTGGTCGTCAACCACTGCGCGGCCGTAGGCTTGACCCACCGCGACGGCAAGCTCTGCGGCGTGGTGGTGGAAGATCGCACCACCGGCCACCAGCACGCGCTCGGCGCGCGCTGCGTCGTCAACGCCACCGGGGTCTGGGTCGATGCCGTGCGGCGCATGGACCGCGCCGATTGCGGCGAGCTGTTGGCGCCGAGCCAGGGCGTTCACCTCGTCGTCGACCGCGAGTTCCTGCCGGGCGATTGCGCGGTGCTGGTGCCGAAGACCGAAGACGGGCGCGTGCTGTTCGCGGTGCCCTGGCTCGGCAAGACCATCCTCGGCACCACGGATACGCCGCGGCGCGACCTCGCCGCCGAGCCGGAGCCTTTCCGCGAGGAAGTCGAATTCATTCTCGGCGAAGCGGCGCGCACGCTGGCGCGCGCGCCGACGCGCGCCGACGTTCGCTCCGTGTGGGTCGGCCTGCGGCCGCTGGTACGCCCGCCCGACGTCGATCCCGGCGACACCAAGGCGCTGTCGCGCGAGCACGCGGTGCTGGTCGAGCGCTCGGGCCTGGTGACCGTCACCGGCGGCAAGTGGACCACCTACCGCGCCATGGCCGAGGACGTGCTCGCGCATTGCATGGCGGCCGGGCTCCTGCCCTCGCGCCCCGCCGGCGCCACGGTCGCGCTGCGGCTTGTGGGTGCGCCCGCCGCTAGCGAGAGTCCGTTGAGCGACGCGCCGGGTCTGCACCTCTACGGTACCGAGGCGGGTGTCGTCCAGTCGCTGCCCGGCGCCGAGCGCGAGCTGGCGCCCGGACTTTCGGAAGCCATGGTGCGCTTCGCCGCGCGCCAGGAATTCGCGCGCAGCGTCGAAGACGTGCTGGCGCGCCGCTCGCGCCTGCTGTTTCTCGATGCCCGCCTTGCCGCCGGGGTCGCCGAGCGCGCTGCCGCGGTGCTCGCCGAAGAGCTGGGCGGGGAATTCGACGCCGCGCGTTCGCTGCGCGATTTCAAGCAGCTTGCCGAGCGCTATGCGACGCTGCCCGGTGAACGCTGCTCAGTAAAATAACCGCATGCGCCACATCCTCGCGCTCGACCAGGGCACCACCAGCTCGCGCGCCATCGTCTTCGACGAGCAAGGGACTCTGGTGAGCGTCGCGCAGGAGGAGTTTCCGCAGATCTATCCGCAGCCCGGCTGGGTCGAGCACGACGCGAAGGCGATCCTCGCCACGCAGCGCGCCGTCGCGCGCGAGGCCCTGCGCCGCGCCGCAGTGCCGCTGAAGAGCGTGATGGCGATCGGCATCACCAACCAGCGCGAGACCACGCTCCTCTGGGACCGCCAGAGCGGCGAGCCGATCGCCAACGCCATCGTCTGGCAGGACCGGCGCACCGCGGCGCAGTGCCGGGAGTTGCGCGAAGCGGGTGCCGAAAGCCTGGTGCGCGAGCGAACGGGTCTCGTCATCGATCCCTACTTCAGCGGCACCAAGATCGCGTGGCTGCTCGACACCATTCCCGGGGTGCGCGCGCGCGCGGAGCGCGGCGAACTCGCCTTCGGCACCATCGATACCTGGCTCGTGTGGCAGCTCACCGGCAACCGCACGCACGTCACCGACGTGACGAACGCCGCGCGCACCATGCTGTTCAACGTCCACCTGCAGGACTGGGACGAGGAGCTCCTGCGCCTGCTGCGCGTGCCGCGGGCCATCCTGCCCGATGTGCACCCTTCCGCGCATGCCTTCGGCATCGTGCCGAAGGCCGTGTTCGGAGAACCGCTCATCATCGGCGGCGTCGCCGGCGACCAGCAGGCGGCGATGTTCGGCCAGGCCTGCCACGCGCCCGGCATGGCGAAGAACACCTACGGCACCGGCTGTTTCATGCTGCTGCACACCGGCGGCGAGATGGTGCAGTCGTCGCACGGGCTCGTGTCGACGCCTTGCGCGTTCGTGAAAGACAAGGAGTTCGCGCTGGAGGGCAGCGTATTCGTCGCCGGCGCGGTGGTGCAGTGGCTGCGCGACGGGCTCGGGTTCTTCAAGTCCTCGTCGGAGATCGAGGCGCTGGCGAACAGCGTGCTGGATTCGGGCGACGTCTACATCGTGCCGGCGTTCACCGGGCTGGGGGCGCCGCACTGGGATCCGGAGGCGCGCGGCTCGATCTTCGGGCTGACGCGCGGCACTACGCGCGCGCACATCGCGCGCGCGGCATTGGAGTCGATCGCGTTTCAGAGTGCGGATATTCTCGAAGCAATGCAGAAGGACTCGGGGAAGACACTGAAGGAGCTGCGGGTGGACGGCGGCGCGACGGCAAATGATCTGTTGATGCAGTTCCAGGCCGATCTATTGGGCGTGCCCGTGGTGCGACCGAAGGTGCTGGAGACGACGGCGCTCGGGGCTGCCTATCTCGCCGGGCTGACTGTCAATCTGTGGAAATCGCGCGACGAGATCGCGGCGCAGTGGCAGGCCGAGCGGCGCTTCGAGCCGCGCATGGAGGCGGCGCAGCGGCAAGAACGGATGGCGCGCTGGCGCGAGGCGGTGCGCCGCTCGCTCAAGTGGTCGCAGTCGGCCTAGCTTCACCCCACACCCGGCGCGCGAACTCCGGATAGTTTTCCGCGATCACGTGCG
This sequence comes from Betaproteobacteria bacterium, assembly GCA_029863065.1. Classification (GTDB taxonomy): domain Bacteria; phylum Pseudomonadota; class Gammaproteobacteria; order Burkholderiales; family SG8-39; genus JAABQT01. The sequence continues at coordinate 15,316 of JAOTWE010000020.1, read as the reverse complement.
CCACCGACCCGCGCAGCAACCGCAGCTCGGCCGGCGTCGGCCCAGGAGTCGCCGGCACTTGCGCCGGCATGTCGTAATCGAATCCGGTATTGGCGCGTATATCGTCGGCTTTCCCGCCGGGATGCACGCTCTCGAGCAGGAACCTGCGCTTCTCCGTCTGCCAGGCAAACAGAGCCTTGCCCGTAAGCAGTGCCGCCGGTCCGCCGCGCCGCTCGATTTCCGGCGGGCTCCAGCCCGGCGCCGAAACGTAATCCACCTTCTTCACCAGCACGCGCGGCGAATGCTCCTCGCGAAAGAGGATCGTCTTTCCCGCCGTGAAGTACATGAAGGCGGAGCCGAACGAGCCCGGAAAGCGCTTGCCCTCCGCCGCCACCAGATTAATGTTCGCTTCGCCGTCGATCTGCGCCCCGCCCAGAAAGAAGACATCGATCCGTCCCTGCCCCGCGAGGTCGAAGAGCTCGCGCGAGCCTTCCGTGAAAGGATTTCCGCTTCGCTTCTGCAGCAAGGAGATGCGCAGCGCGGGGTTCTGCTGCTTCAGGAGAAAAGCCCCGGTGGCAGGAATCGGCGACGCCGCCCCCACCGCGACGTGCCGCGCGTCGCCGATCAGCCGCGCAATCGTGACGGCGAGCAGCTCCTCCTTCGCGTAGTTCACGCGGCGACCGGCTTCAGCACGAACTCATCCAGGTACTGCTGAAACCCCGCCGCGGTGTTCGCCATCCGCGCATAAGCCTGCACGTGCGCGTCGTCGATGCCGTACATCCCGGGCACGCCGAGCGGCCACGCCCCGCGCGGCGCCGGCGCCACGGCACTGATGTATACGGAGCCGATGCAACCCGGCGCGAGGATCTCGTCTTCCAGCATGTCGCCGGCCTGCCGCTCTTCATAGGTGACGTAGCACGACTTCGACGCATGGGCGATGGTGGCGAGCTCGCCACGGCGCCCGACCCAGACGTTTCCCGCCTCGTCCGCCCAGCGCGCGTGAAACAGCGCTACGTCAGGCACGATCGCCTTGGCGAGCAGGATCGGATCGCCCTCGCTGTAGGGATTGTCGATGGTCTTCCAGTCCGGATGGTGCCTCACGAGGTCCGAGCCCAGTACGCCGCGCAGCGGCATGAACGGCACGCCCTTCTCGGTCGCCTGCAGCCCCGTGTGGATCATCGGGCAGGTGGCGTCGATGATTCTCAGTGCGCCCTTCTCCGCCGCCGCGGTAAAGCGCGGCGCGAGTCCGGCCTCGCCGAGCGTCACCGCACTCGTTTCGATTTCGCGTACGCAGCCCGCACCAATGAGGATATCGGCGCAAAGGCCCAGCACCGGCACGCCGATCAGCTTAAGTTGCCGCGCTTTCCTGCGCACCAGCGCGCGCACTACCGCCATCGCCACCGGCGAGTAATCGGGTGGCAGGCCGATCGAGGCGCCGTCGGGAATTTCCTGCGCGATCGCGTCGGCGTCCTCGAGAAAGCGCGTTTCGTTCGAACGGAGATCGCTCAAGCCGTGCCCCCGACCGTGAGGCCGTCGATGCGCAGCGTCGGCTGGCCGACGCCGACCGGCACGCTCTGCCCCTCCTTGCCGCAGGTACCGATGCCCGGATCGAGCTTGAGGTCGTTGCCGATCATCGACACGCGCGTCAGCACGTCCGGGCCGTTGCCGATGAGGGTCGCCCCCTTGACCGGGTGCGTGACGCGCCCGTCCTCGATGAGATACGACTCGGCCGCGCTGAACACGAACTTGCCGCTCGTGATGTCCACCTGGCCGCCGCCGAAATTCACCGCGTAGAGCCCCTTCTTCACGCTGCGGATGATTTCGGCCGGGTCGTGCGGGCCGGCCAGCATGAAGGTGTTCGTCATGCGCGGCAGCGTGAGGTGCGCATAGGACTCGCGCCGGCCGTTGCCGGTGAGCGGCATCTTCATCAGGCGCGCGTTGAGGCTGTCCTGCAGGAGCCCGCGCAGCACGCCGTCCTCGATCAGCACCGTGCGTTGCGTCGGATTGCCCTCGTCGTCGACGGTGAGCGAACCGCGCCGGTCGGCGAGCGTGCCGTCGTCGACCACCGTCACCCCCGGCGCCGCCACGCGCTCGCCCATGCGCCCGGCGAACGCCGAGCTGCCCTTGCGGTTGAAATCGCCTTCCAGGCCGTGGCCGATCGCCTCGTGCAGCAGGATTCCCGGCCAGCCCGAGCCCAGCACCACCGTCATGGTGCCCGCGGGCGCGGGCCGCGCCTCCAGGTTGACGAGCGCCTGGTGCACCGCCTGGCGGGCGTACTCCTCGAGCGTCGCGTCGGTGAACATGGCGTAGTCGGTGCGTCCGCCGCCGCCCGCGCTGCCGCTTTCGCGCCGCCCGTGCTGCTCGGCGATCACCTGCACCGACAGGCGAACGAGCGGGCGCACGTCGGCCACCCGGGCACCGTCGGCGCGCGCCACCAGCACCACCTCGTACTCGCCGCCGAGATGCGCCATCACCTGCGCGACGCGCGGATCGAGCCCGCGGCACAGGCGCTCGATTTTCTCCAGCATCGCCACCTTGGCGCCGGAGTCGAGCGAGGCCAGCGGGTCGAGGGGTTGATAGCGGCGCGGCGCGGACGCGCGCCGCGCGATGTGCGCCGCCCTGCCGCCGCCCTGGCGCGCGATGGCGCGCGTGGCGCGCGCCGCATCCTGCAGCGCGTCGAAGCTGATCTCGTCCGAATAGGCGAAGGCGGTGCGCTCGCCCGACATGGCGCGCACGCCCACGCCCTGCTCGATGGCGAAGCTGCCGGCCTTGACGATGCCTTCTTCCAGGCTCCAGCCCTCGGCGCGCGTGTACTGGAAATACAGGTCGGCGTGGTCCATGCGCGGCGCGGCGAGCGTGCCGAACACGGCCTCGAGGCGGCGCGCCTCCAGATCGTACGGCGCCAGCAGGCAGGAGTCCGCAGTGGCAAGCAATGCATCGATATCCATTGACAGTCCTTTAGTCGCCGGCGGGTGGTTTCAGCGCCTCGACGGGCACGGCGGCCAGTTTTTCGACCTTGGGGTCGGTCCAGCCGCCGGTGATACCGTATTCGAAGGCGAAGATCTGGCCAAGGGGATTCTGCAATAACTTCTGCGCCAGGAAAGTCCCCAGGCCGACGGCGGGATTGACCAGCATGCCCGCCACGGTCGAGGCCGTGCTGTCGAGTGCGGGGACCACGCGCACGCGCAGGTCCTGGGTCTCGCTGGCGAGGTTGACCTGGCCCTGCATCGTCACTGCGGCGGCCCCGCCGCTCATCTTGAAGTCGCGGGTCTGGAGCACGCCCTGGTCGATGGTCGCCGTCGCATCGATGCTGTTCCACTGGAAGCCCTTGGAGAACACGTCGCGGAAGTCGAGCGTGATGCGCCGTGGCAGCATCTGCAGGCTCATGAGCGAAATCAGCTTGCCGATGCCGGGGTCGATTTCGCGAAAGTGCCCATCCTCGGCGTGCAGCTGCAGCTTGCCGGACAGGCTCGCGTAGTCGATTGCCGCCGGCTCGCCATCCCAGGCGAGCGCCACCTTGGCGCTGGCCTTGCCGCCGCCCACCAGGTTCGGATAGCCGATACGATCGAGAAAACGCCCGACGTCGCTGGACTGCAGGTCGAAATTGAACGTGGTGCGCGGCGCCGGGGCGGTGCGCCACAGGCCGTCGCCGGACACCGAGCCCTCCGGATTCTGCATCGACAGCTTCTCCACGCGCCAATCGGAGTCTTCGCGGCGGGCGACGATTTCCACCCGGCCGAAGCGCTTGCCGCGAAAGCCGAAGTCGTCCGCGACCAGGTCCACGGCCGGCAGCTCGCGCGCGGCGCGTGCCGCGACCCCCGGCACGTCCGGCGGCACGTCAAAGCGCGCCATGCGCGCCAGCAGCTTGGCTTCGCCTTTGGTCCGATACGTGACGTCGCCGGCAATGTCTTTTGAGTTCAGGTTCGCGGTCCACTCGCCGTCGCCCAGTTGCGCCTTCACCGAAATGTCCAGCATGCGCTTGCCGAAAGCATCGAGCGTGCCGATGCTCATGTCGACCGCGGTCGCGCCGGCGCCGCCGCCCGCCGCTGTCTGTTCAAGGAGCGCGCGCCATTGATCCACGTCGAGGTGCTGCAGGGACCCGTACAGGAGCGTACGCGTCGGGCGCTCGGGAAACCGCAACCGCGCGCCGGGCACAGGATAAAACGCGATCGCCGCGCGCTCGACCAGGTCCTCGCCTTCGAGCTGCCGCAGGACCTCGGCGCGCAGCACGCGACCGAGGGTAATGCTGACGCGCCCGCGTTCGCCGCCTGCTCCCTGCAGGATCGCCACCCGCAGCAGCTGCATCTGATCGGCTTGCTTGGCCAGCGGCGCCGGCAGTTCGCTCGCCACGCCGACGAGATTGGATTCCAGCGCGATCTGCGGCGCGGCGCCGCGCGCCAGGCGCACCGAGCCGGCGTAGGCGGCCGCACCCCGCACGCTGCGGCGCCACGGCTCGGGTATCAATGGCCCCAAGCCGTTCACGGTGAACGTGCCGCTCGCACCGAGCACCACGCCGCCGCCGCGCCGCGTGCCGCCGATGACCCGCAGTGGCCCGCCGAGAAAACGGCCGCTTGCGTTTCGCACCTGGATCGAGGATTCGGTGAACGCCAGCGTTCCCGCGGCACGTTCGATCTGCGGCAGCCCGGCGTCGATCTGCAGGGAATTGCCCGCGAACACGTACTGGCCGGACACGGTGGTCTTGGCGGTGTCGGCGATCGGCAGCTGCAATTCGAGCCGCAGCCGACCGCGTCCCGCGGCGCTCAGGCCCGCGCTGAATTCGCCGAGCGTGCGCCGCAGCGGGCTGCGGCGCACGAATTCCAGGAATTCGGCGCTCGGCCCCTCGGCGTCGCCCGAAACCTTCAGCACCACGGGCGCCCGCAGTGTCATTTCGGCGCGGGTGTCGCTCAGCGTCGCGCCGAATACGTTTGCGCGGCGCGCGAACATTTCCACGTCCGCGCGCTCGAAGCGCAGCTCGCCGTCGATGCCTTCGATCGGCGGCCAGCCCTCGGCGTAGGCAAGCACGCCGTTGCGTACCTGCGCGACGACCTGGAACTGGCCGAGCTGCGGATCGGTAAACGGGAAATGACGCAGATCGCCGAGCAGCCGCAGGCGCACGTCCGCCGACTGTCCGGCCCGAATCGCGCGCTGCAGCCAATCGCGCGGCTTCTGACCCATGATTTCCGGCCGCGGCAGGTATTTCGGCAGGCCGCGCGCGTCGGCACGCTGCAATCGCGCGGTCAGGTCGATCGTGCCGGGCCCGTCCCCCGTGTAGGAATAGGTGCCCGCGGCGCCGCCCGCCAGATCCTCGTTGGCGAACTGCAGGCCGGCGATGCGCACATTCACGCCACCCGGCGCACGCCGTTCCCAGCGCACTTCGCCGCTGAGTTGCGCGAGGCGGATGCGCGGTTCCGGAAACAGGCGCGGCAAGGCGATCTCGGCGTCGCGCGCGGCCAGCACGAGCACCCCTTTCGATCCCGAGGCATCGATGCGCCCGGAAAGATTGGCGAAGCCCGGAATCGCGCGCCAGGCGCTCATGGTGATGCCATCAAGGCGCGCGCGCCCCTTGAATCGGGCGTCGTCGGGGAGCTTGCCGCGCCACTCGAAGGCGGCGTCGCTGATCCTGCCTTGTGGCGCCAGATCGACGAGCAGCGCCCTCAGGTCGGCCGGAAACGGCAGGAACTCGGCGAGCTGCGCGAGCGGCGCGAGCTCGATCAGGTCCGCGCTCAGCGTGCCGCGCGGTGGCGCGGTCGCCTCCCAGCTGGCGCGGAAGGTCGTGCCGTGCATCGCCAGTCCGTCCACCGGCACGAGGGCCAGGCGGCGCGTGCCGAATTCGTAGCCGAGCGCCGTGCCACGGCCCTGCACGCGGCCGGCGACGCTCGCCAGGCGCAGCTCGGGCAGGTCGGTGCCCAAGCGTGCCGCCACGCCGGAGAGCGCGAGGTCCGCGGTGGCGTCCACCAGCTTGCCCGCGCCGAACGTGGCCCACAGGCGGATCGCCCCCTGGCCGCTGGTCACCTCGACGGGATAGTCGAACCAGGCGCGCCAGCCGGCGAGGTCGGTGTAGCCGAGTTCCGCATAGATACGGCCGTTCCAGGCCGCCGGCACCGCCACACTGCGTCCGATGAGCGAGGCGCGCAGCTCGACGCCGGCCCCGAGCTCAGGCGGCGGGCGCGCCGACAGGCCGATCTGATGCACGTCGCCGCGGTTGCGCAGGCGAAACTGCACGCTGCGCAGCGTCAGCGGCGGCGCGCCGCGCAGCTCGTCCACCCAGTCGATTTCGGCGTCGCGGATGATGATCTCGCGCTGGCCGAGGATCCAGTCGGCAAGGCGGCCGTCGCCGCCGCCCGTTCCTGCGCCCGCGGCAAGCGCGACGCCGGCCACCGAGAGCACGCCATCGGCGCCACGACGCACCGTGAGGCGCGGGCCGTCGATGGTGAGCGAGTAAAGGCGCAGGTCGCCCGCCAGCAAGCTCGCCCAGCCGACGACCGGCTCCACCGAAGGCAGCGCCAGCGCCTCGCGCCCATCGCGGTCGTAGATGCGCAGGTCGGTTACCTCGAGGCGCGGGTGCAGGCCCTCCCAGTCCGCGCGCAGCGCGCCGATCGTCACCGGCAGCCCCACGGCGCCCGTCAGCGCCGCCACGACGTGCCCCTGGTAGCGCTCGACCTGGGGCAGCAGCCAGAAACGCAGCAGCAGGAATACCGCGGCGAAGACGAAGAACGCCGTCCAGCCGAGGATTTCAAGTACGCGCAGCAGCCTGCCCGCGGGCGCGCGTCGATTCGGAGATTGCATGGCGCTTCGCGTTGCCCCTATAGTCGTGACCGTTCGCAACAGGAATAACGCTCGACCAGCGGATTTGGGGCACCGCGACGCGAAAAGTTCTCGCGCAGTTTCGCTCCCACGCGTCATTCTAGACTTAAATGCCCGAACCGATTGGGAAAATCGCCTTTTCGCGCTTCGCCGAGCGCACCCTCGCGGCGCGCCCGGAGCTGGCCGCGGAGCTGCGCGCCCCGGCGCAGTTTTCGCGGGCGGAGATGCTTGCGGCGCTGGACGGTGCCGGGGGCGAGGACGAACACGCGCTCAAGCGCCGGCTGCGCCGCCTGCGTGAGAGAGTGCTGCTGCGCGTGATGGCGCGCGACCTGGCCGGCAGCGCCGACCTGGCGGAGGTGTGCGCCGCGATGAGCGATCTCGCCGAGCTGGAAATCGCGGCGGCGCTCGACTGGACGCGGGCGCGCGATCTGGTGGTGGTGGCGATGGGCAAGCTCGGCGGGCGTGAGTTAAACGTATCTTCGGATGTCGACCTGATCTTCGTCTACCCCTCGGGCCCGGACCCGGAACCGCTGGAGCGCGCCGGGCGCAAGCTCATCGCCCTGCTCTCGGAAGTGACCGAGGACGGCTTCGCGTTCCGCGTCGACATGCGCCTGCGCCCGTACGGCGACTCGGGTCCGCTCGCTTCCAGCTACGAAGCGCTCGAGGCGTATTTCATGGCGCAAGGCCGCGAATGGGAGCGCTATGCGTGGATCAAGGCGCGGCCGATCACCGGCTCGCGGCACGACGAGCTCGCCGCCATCGTGCGCCCGTTCGTGTACAGGAAGTATCTCGACTACGCCACCCTGGCGGCCATGCGCCGGCTGCACGCCGAAGTGCGGCGCGAGGTCGCGCGCCGCGAGCTCGCCGAGCACGTGAAGCTCGGCCCGGGCGGCATCCGCGAAATCGAGTTCATCGTGCAGGCGCTGCAGCTGGTGCGAGCCGGGCGCGACCCGGCGCTGGCGGTGCGGCCGACACTGCAAGCGCTGGCGCGCCTCGGCGAGCGGCAGCTGTTGCCCGCCAATATGGTGCGCGAGCTTGCGGCCGCCTACGTGTTCCTGCGCAACACCGAGCACCGCCTGCAATACCTCGAGGACCAGCAGACGCACACGCTGCCGCAGGACGCCGAAGACCGCGAGCGCCTGGCGCGCATGTCGGGGTGCGCGTCGTGGGACGAGTTCTACGCCCGGCTGCAGGCGCACCGCGACGCGGTGCAGGGCCATTTCCAGGATGTGTTCGCGGAGTCGGCGGCCGTGGATGCGCCCGACCTTTGGCAGGACGACCGCGCGGCGATGTCGCAGGCCCTGGCGGGCCGCGGCTTTCGCCATGCGGACATGAGCGCGGACCGGCTGCTCGCCACGCGCCGCGGCCAACGCTACGCGTCGCTGCCCACGGACTCGCGGCGGCGTTTCGATGCGCTCGTGCCCGCGCTCGCCGCGGCCGCTGCGCGAACCGCCGATGCCGACGCCACACTGGCGCGCGGTCTCGAGCTGATGGAAACGATTGCGCGCCGCGCCGCCTACCTGGCGCTGCTCGCCGAGCATCCCGAGGCGCTCGAGCGCATCACCAAGATGATCGCCGCTTCGAGCTGGGCCGCGGACTTCGTCACGCGCCACCCGCTGCTGCTCGACGAGCTGCTCGACGATCGCATGCTGTACGCCGCCCCCGACCTGGCGGAGTTCGAGCGCGTGCTGCGCAGCCTGCTCGCCGCCGGCGGCAGCGACACGGAGCGGCAGATGAACGTGCTGCGCGAGCAGCATCAGGCGCAGGTATTCCGCCTGCTGGCGCAGGACCTGGCGGGTCTGCTCACGGTCGAGCGCCTTGCCGACCACCTGTCGCAGCTCGCCGATATCGTGCTGCAGGCGACGCTCGAGCTGCTGTGGGAGCAGACGCCGGCACGCCACCGCGCGCAGGCGCGATTCGCCGTGATCGCCTACGGCAAGCTCGGCGGCAAGGAGCTGGGCTACGCCTCGGACCTCGACCTCATCTTTCTGTTCGACGACGCCGACGAGCGCGCGCCCGAGAATTACGCGCGCCTGGCGCAGCGGCTGAACCACTGGCTCACCACGCGCACTTCGAGCGGCACCCTGTTCGAAACCGACCTGCGCCTACGACCCTCGGGCGAAGCGGGCCTGCTGGTATCGTCGCTCGAGGCCTTCACCCAGTACCAGGAGCGATCGGCCTGGGTGTGGGAGCACCAGGCGCTGACACGCGCGCGCTATTGCGCGGGTGATCCCGGGGTCGGCGCCGGGTTCGAAGACGTGCGCATCCGGTTGCTGACACGCGCGCGCGACGCCGCAGAGCTCGCAAAAGAGGTGCTTGCCATGCGCGCCCGCATGCACGAGGCGCATCCCAACCGCTCGGGGCTGTTCGACGTCAAGCACGACCGCGGCGGCATGATCGACATCGAGTTCGTGGTGCAGTTCCTGGTGCTGGCGCACGCGCATCGCCACACCGATCTCACGGGCAATCTGGGCAATATCGCGCTGCTGAAGATGGCGGGCGATCACGCGCTCATCCCGTCCGACCTGGCGGAGAGCTGCCGCGAGGCCTATCGCGAGTTCCGGCGCCTGCAGCACGCGCTGCGCCTGAACGGGGCGCAGTACGCGCGCGTGCCCGCCGAGCGCGTCGCGGCGCACGTGCAAGCGGTTCGCGCCCTGTGGGCGGCGGTGTTCGGTTAAGGCGCGCGCAGGGTGATGTCGCCGTACAGGGCGCGCGCCGACTGCTGCGTGTTGTCGGAATCGGTCATCACGCCCACCGCGACGATGTCGCCGGCATGTTCGCCGAAGGCCCGGCGGTAGTCCTCGACGACGTTGCGCCGGTATTGCCGCCACCGCCCGAGGTTCGCGCCGCCGCTTTCCACCACAATCATGCGGATGCGCTCGATCTGCGGGCTCGGCAGCGCGGTTTCCACGGGGATGGTGTTCGACCAGACGTAGATCAGCATCGCGTACGGCAGCGCCTCGCCGGCGAACGCCCTGGCCAGCCGCAGCATCGTGCGCTGCTGGAAATCGAGCATTTGCGGGTCACCGTAGAACGAGACCACCAGGCGCGCCGGTGAATCCTCGCGCGCTGCGCTATTTAGGTTGGCGCCCGCGATCAGCTGATCGACGCGCCAGCTCCACTCGAGCAGCGATTGCCGGTGCGGATCGACGCGGATGCGACGATACAGGCCGGTCGCGGCCTGCTCGGCCCGGGCTTCGAGCACAGTTCCGGGTTCGCCGCGCACCAGGCGATACTCCGTCGGCCGCTTGCCGGAGCGCAGCCCCCAGCCCAGCCAGTCGCCCGGCAGCGGCGCGCCGGCGCGCATTTGCGAGAACCGCGCCACCTCGATCAGAGCGCCGGCCTCGCGCGGCAAGTCACGCTGGATGGACGTCGAAGCGAGCAGCCCGTCGTCCTCGGGAACGCTGGCGCAGCCGGCGAGCGCAAGCAGTGCCGCGAGCGCCAGCGAGACGGCAGAGCGCATCAGATCGCCTCGCGCGGCGTCCTCGCCAGCTGGCTCGCACGCCGCAGCGGCCCATCGACCGCCGAGGCGAGGCCGGCGAGCGCGTCGAGCAGCACGTCGCGGTTCAGCCGATAGAGCACGCGCTGGCCCTGCCGCTCGGCCGACACCAGCCCGGCGCGCTGCAGCACGGCCAGATGGCGCGACACCGCCGGCGCGCTCATGCCGAAGCGCCCGGCGAGGTCGGTCGTGGACAGCGCGGTCTGCGCGAGAAAGGCGATCGCCTGGCGCCGCGGCAGCGAGGCGAGCGCCTCGAACACCCGCGCCTGAGGATTAGCAATCATGTTAATAGTATGGCATAAGCCGCCGCGCGATGGTTAGAATGGCGCCTCACTCAAGGAGAACACGCTCCATGGCGAAAGCAAAGGCGGCGCCCAAGGCCCCGCTGTCGATGGCCGACCGCGACGGCTGGATCTGGCACGACGGCAAGCTCGTGCCCTGGCGGTCGGCCACCACCCACGTACTGACGCACTCGCTGCATTACGGACTGGCGGTGTTCGAAGGCGTTCGCGCGTACAAGACAATCCGCGGCACGGCGATCTACCGGCTCAAGGAGCACACGCAGCGGCTGTTCAACTCCGCGCACATCTACATGATGAAGATCCCGTACTCGCTCGAGCAGCTGATGAATGCGCAGATCGAGGTGGTGCGCGCCAACGGCCACGAGGCCTGCTACGTGCGCCCGATTGCCTTCTACGGCTCGGAGAAGATGGGCGTCTCGCCCGTGGGCGCGCGCGTGCACGTGGCGATCGCGGCCTGGCCCTGGGGCGCCTACCTCGGGCCCGAGGCGCTGGAGAAGGGCATCCGCGTCAAGACCTCCTCCTACGCGCGCCACCACGTCAATGTCACCATGGCGCGCTCGAAGATGTCGGGCACCTATCCCAACTCGGTGCTGGCGACGCTGGAGGCCACCATGCACGGCTACGACGAGGGGCTGCTGCTCGACGTCGACGGCTTCGTTGCCGAAGGCGCCGGCGAGAATATCTTCATCGTCAAGGACGGCGTCATCTACGAGCCCGAGCTCACCTCGGCGCTCACCGGAATCACGCGCGCCTCGGTCATCGAGCTCGCCGCCGGCCTGGGCTACAAGGTCGAATCGCGCCGCCTGACGCGCGACGACATCTATATCGCCGACGAGTGCTTTTTCACCGGCACCGCCGCCGAGGTGACGCCGATCCGCGAACTCGACAGCCGCGTCATCGGCGCAGGCAAGGCCGGGCCGGTCACCAAGAATCTGCAGAAGGCGTTCTTCGACGTGGTCACGGGCAAGGACCGCAAGCACGCCCACTGGCTGACGCCGGTGCCGATGAAGAAGGGCCGCGCATGAGCACCGATACCGCGCGCCAGATCGAGGTCACCGAGACGGATTTGCCGCTGCACTGCCCGCTGCCCGGTGCGCCGCTGTGGGCGCGCCACCCGCGCGTGTTTCTCGACGTGGTGAAGGAAGGCCACGCGCTCTGCCCGTACTGCGGCACCAAGTTCGTCTACAAAGGCCCGGCACCCAGGGGGCACTGACCCTTGTCTCGCCTGCTGGTCGTCGCGCCCAACTGGATCGGCGACGCGCTGATGGCGCAGCCGCTGCTGATGCGGCTGCGCGACAAACTGCCGCAGGCGCGCATTGATATCATCGCGCCCGCCTGGGTGGCGCCCGTATTCCGGCGCATGCCCGAAGTGGCCGGCGTCATCGAGACGCCGTTCGAGCACGGTCGGCTGCGGCTGCGCGAGCGCTGGCGTCTCGGGCGGACACTGAAGGCGCTCGCCTACGACCAGGCGTTCGTGCTGCCCAATACGTGGAAGGCGGCGCTCCTGCCTTGGTTCGCCGGCATCCCGGTGCGCAGCGGCTACCTGGGCGAGTCGCGCCGCGGGCTGCTCAATCTCATCTACCGCAAGCAGCCCGGGCGCGAGCCGATGGCGCTGCACTATGCGCGCCTGTCGGAACAGCCCGGAGCGACGATCGCGCAGCCGCTGCCCGAGCCGAAACTCGCGGTGGATGCGCAGGCCGCGCTCGCCACCCGCCGGCGCTTTGGCCTCGACGCGCGCTACGCGGTGCTCTGTCCGGGCGCGGAGTACGGACTGGCAAAGCGCTGGCCCTATTTCGCCGAGCTCGCCGCGCGGCTCGAGCGCCCGGTCGTCGTGCTCGGCTCGGCGAAGGAGCGTGAACTGTGCGCGGCGGTCGGCGGCAGGAACCTCGCCGGCGAAACCACGCTCGACGAGGCGCTCGACCTGCTCGCCGGCGCCGAGCTGGTGGTGAGCAACGACTCCGGGCTGATGCACCTGAGCGCGGCGCTCGGTCGCCCGCTGGTGGCGCTTTTCGGCTCGTCGAGCCCGCGGCATACACCCCCGCTCTCGGTCCGGGCGCGGGTACTATGGCTCGGCATCGAATGCAGCCCCTGCTACGCTCGCGAGTGCCCGCTCGGGCACTTTCGCTGCATGCGCGAGCTCGGCGTGGAGCAAGTGCTGGCGGCGACTGGGACTGTCCCTATTTTCCCAAGCGGAGCGACAGGAAAATAGGGACTGTCCCCATTTAGCACATGCCGCTGCAAATATTCCCCACCCCGCAAGACGCCGAGGCCGCTTTCTATGAGGCGCTCGAGCGCACCGACCTCGAGCTGATGATGGCGGTATGGTCCGAAGACGAGGAGATCGTCTGCGTGCATCCGGGCGGACCGCGCCTGGCGGGCCAGGACCAGGTGCGCGAGAGCTGGCGCCAGATCTTCGCCAGCGGCGCAGCCGCGCGATTGCACGTGACCAAGCAGGTGGCGATCAGCGGCGCGATGGTCGCGGTGCACAGCGTGCACGAGAATTTTTCGGGTCCTGGGGAATCCGGCCCGATGCAGGCGGTGGTGGCGACCAACGTCTACCTGCGCACCGCGGCAGGCTGGCGCATGGTGGCGCACCACGGCTCGCCTGCGCCCGGGACGGCGGAACCGCCGCCCGCTTCGCCGAAGATCCTGCATTGAGTCCGTACCAGGCACCGTGGTGGCTGCCGGGCGGCCACCTGCAGACCCTGTACAGCGCGCTCGCGCCGGCGCCGCGCGTCGCGTGGCGCCGCGAGCGCTGGGACACACCCGACGGTGACTTCATCGATCTCGACTGGGCGGGCGGCGCGGACGGGCCCCTGCTCACGCTGTTCCACGGCCTCGAAGGCGATTCCTCCAGCCCCTACGCGAGAACGATCGCGTCGCGGGCGATGGCGCGTGGCTGGCGCTGCGTAGTGCCGCATTTTCGCGGCTGCTCGGGCGAGAGCAACCGGCTGCCGCGCGCCTACCATTCCGGCGACAGCGCCGAGCTGGACTGGATCCTGCGGCGCCTGCAACCCGACTTCGCGGCCGGCGTATCGCTCGGCGGCAATGTGCTGCTCAAGTGGCTGGGCGAGCAGGGCCCGGGCGCCGCGCGGCTCGTGCGGCGCGCCGCCGCCGTGTCGGCCCCCATCGATCTCGCGGCCTCCGGTCATGCGCTGGGCCGCGCGCTCAACCGCGCGCTCTATGCGCGCCATTTCCTGGTCACGCTGAAACCGAAGGCCATTGCCAAGATCGCGCGGCACGGCCTCGCCCTCGACGCCGCGCGCATCTCTCGCGCGCGCTCGCTGCACGAATACGACGACCTGGTCACCGCGCCGCTGCACGGTTTTCGCGACGCCGACGACTACTGGGCGCGCGCCGCCAGCGGCCCCTGGCTCGAGCACATCCGCGTGCCGACTCTGGTCTTGAACGCGCGCAATGATCCGTTTCTGCCGCGCGCGCGGCTTGCGGCCGCAGCGTGCCGGGCCTCGCCGAACGTGGTGCTAGAATTTCCCGCATCCGGCGGACACGCCGGTTTCCCGGGCCGCAGCCACTGGCTTGCGCGCCGCACCCTGGAGTTTTTCGCCGCACCTTGAACCTTCCCGCCGAAATCTTTCGCGCCTACGACATCCGCGGCATCGCCGGGAAGACGCTTACCCCGGACGTCGTGCGCGCCATCGGGCGCGCGCTGGGCTCCATGGCGGACGAGTTCGCGGTCGGCCGCGACGGCCGCGACTCGGGACCGCAGCTGGTCGACGCACTGTGCGAGGGCTTGCGCGCCGCGGGGGCCGGCGTCGTCGACATCGGCATGGCGCCGACCCCGGTCACCTACTTCGCCGCGCACCACCTGGGATGCGGCAGCTGCGTGTCGGTAACCGGCAGCCACAACCCACCCGAGTACAACGGCCTGAAGATGGTGATCGAGGGCCACACGCTTTCGGGCGACGAAATCCAGGCGCTGCGCGCGCGCATCGAGCGCGGCGATTTCCGCCGCGGCGCCGGCGCGCGGCGCAGCGCCGAAGTGCTCGACGCCTACGTGGCGCGCATCGCCAGCGACGTCAAGCTCGCGCGCCGCATGCGCATCGCCATCGATTGCGGCAACGGGGTTGCGGGGATCGTTGCGCCGGGCCTGTACCGCAGGCTCGGCTGCGAAGTCGAGGAACTCTACTGCGAGGTCGACGCGAGTTTTCCGAACCACCATCCGGATCCGTCGCATGCGGAGAACCTGGCCGACCTGATTGCCGCCGTGAGGAACGGCAAGTCCGAGCTCGGCCTCGCCTTCGACGGCGACGGCGACCGCCTGGGCGTGGTCACGAAAGACGGCAGCATCATCTATCCCGACCGGCAGCTAATGCTGTTCGCCGCCGACGTGCTGTCGCGCAACCCGGGCGCCGAGATCATCTACGACGTCAAGTCGACGCGCCTGCTCGCGCCCTGGATCGAGCGTCACGGCGGGCGGCCGCTCATGTGGAAGACCGGGCATTCGCTGATCAAGGCAAAGCTGAAGGAAACCGGCGCGCCGCTCGCTGGCGAGATGTCGGGACACACCTTTTTCAAGGAGCGCTGGTACGGCTTCGACGACGCGCTCTACGCCGGCGCGCGGCTGCTCGAGATCCTGTCGCGCTCCCGGGACGCGAGCGGCGTTCTCACCTCGCTGCCGGATGCGCCCTCCACGCCCGAGCTGCAATGGAAGCTCGCCGAAGGCGAGCCGCACGCGCTGATCACGAAGCTGCAGGCGGCAAAGCCCTTTCCG
>JAOTWE010000220.1 GCA_029863065.1 Betaproteobacteria bacterium | reverse complement strand
CGTCGGCGACCAGCGGCACCGCGCCGGTATCCGGGACCCAGTGGAATTCCACGCCGCCGATGGTCTCGTTCGAGCAGTAGTGCACGTAGGCGGCATCGCGGCGCACATCCCACGCGCGCGGCGCGTACGCGAACTTGCGGTCCTCGGAGCTCGCGGCGATGTGCACGTCGCAGTAGGCCTGCGCCTCCTTCACCGCCTTCTTCGACCACTCGCCGGTGACGACGTAGTCGGCGCGCGCGTTGCCGCGCAGCAGGTTCATCGGCACCTGCGCGAACTGCAGCGTCGCCCCGCCCTGCAGGAACAGCACCTTGTAGTGCGCGGGCACGCCGAGCAGGCCACGCAGGTCGGCCTCGGCGTCGGCGGCGATCGCCATGAACTCCTTGCCGCGATGGCTCATCTCCATCACGCCCATGCCGCAGCCGTGCCAGTCGAGCATCTCGTCGCCGGCGCGCGCCAGCACTTCCGCGGGCAGCATCGCCGGTCCGGCGCTGAAATTGAAGATGCGCGACATCAGTGCACCGTGGGTGCGGGCGCGTCTCCCTCGGGCGGCGGCGCGTCGCCGTCGCCGCCATTGCCGTCGCCCGCACCGTTGCCGTTGCCCGGCACTTCCTCGTCCTTCTCCTCGATGCGCTCCAGCCCGGCGAGCGTCTCGCCCTCGCCCAGCGCGATCAGCGTCACGCCCTGCGTCGAGCGGCCCTGCTCGCGGATCTGCGCCACCTTGGTGCGGATGAGCACGCCCCCGGTCGAGATCAGCATCACTTCGTCGGTGTCGTCGACCAGCACGGCGCCCACCAAACGGCCGTTCCTGTCGGAGGCCTGGATGGCGATCAGCCCCTGGCCGCCGCGGCCGTGCTTGGTGTACTCCGAAATCGGCGTCCGCTTGCCGTAGCCGTGCTCAGTCGTGGTGAGCACGGTGCGGCTCTCGTCCTTCGCCACCAGCATGCACACCACGCGCTGGCTGCCGTCCGCGGGCAGGCGCATGCCGCGCACCCCGCCCGCCTGCCGGCCCATCGGCCGCACCTCGGACTCGGCGAAGCGCACCGCCTTGCCTTCCGAGGAAAAGAGCATGACGTCGGCGCTGCCGTCGGTGAGCACGCCGCCCACCAGGTAGTCGCCCTCCTCCAGGCTGACGGCGATGATGCCGCTCGGCCGCGGCCGCGAGAAGTCGGCAAGCGGCGTCTTCTTCACCGTGCCGCGCGCCGTCGCCATCAGCACGAAGTGCTGCTCGTCGAACTCCTTCACCGGTACCACGGCGGTGATCTTCTCGCCTTCTTCGAGCGGGAACATGTTCACCACCGGCTTGCCGCGGCTGGCGCGGCTGCCCTGCGGCACCTCGAACACCTTGAGCCAGTACAGGCGCCCGCGGTCCGAGAAGCACAGCAGGTAATCGTGCGAGTGCGCGACGAACAGCCGCTCGATGAAATCGTCCTCCTTCATCGACGTGGCGGCGCGCCCGCGCCCCCCGCGGCGCTGCGCGCGGTAGTCGGCGAGCGGCTGCGACTTGACGTAGCCGCCGTGCGAGAAGGTCACCACCATGTCCTGGGGCGCGATCAGGTCCTCGATGGAGATGTCCTCGGCCACGGTGACGATCTCGGTGCGCCGGTCGTCGGCAAAATCGCCCTTGAGCTTTCTCAGTTCGGCGCCGATCAGCGCCGTGATGCGCGCGGGCTTCTCCAGGACGTCGATCAGGTCGGCGATCTGCGCCATCACCTCGCGGTACTCGTCGCGGATCTTGTCCTGCTCGAGACCGGTGAGGCGCTGCAGCCGCAGCTCGAGGATCGCCTGCGCCTGCTCGTCCGAGAGCCGGTAGCCGTCCTCTTTCAGGCCGTACTCCGGCGCCAGGCCCTCGGGCCGGTACTGCTCGGCGGCGGCGCGCCCCAGCATCTCGTGCACCAGCGGCGAAGGCCAGGCGCGCCCCATCAGGCCGCGCTTGGCGTCGGCCGGCGCCGGCGCGCGCTTGATCAGCTCGATCACTTCGTCGACGTTCGACAGCGCCACCGCCAGCCCCTCGAGCACGTGGCCGCGCTCGCGCGCCTTCTTCAGGTCGAACACCGTGCGGCGCGTCACCACCTCGCGCCGGTGGGAAACGAACGCCTCGAGCAGTTGATGCAGGTTGAGCAGCTTCGGCTGGCCGTCGACCAGCGCCACCATGTTCATGCCGAAGGTGTCCTGCAGCTGCGTCTGCTTGTACAGGTTATTAAGTACCACCTCGGGCAGCTCGCCGCGCTTCAACTCGATCACCACGCGGATGCCGTCCTTGTCGGACTCGTCGCGGATGTCGGAGATGCCGTCGATCTTCTTCTCGGTGACCAGCTCGGCGATCCGCTCGAGCAGTGCCTTCTTGTTCACCTGGTAGGGCAGCTCGTCCACCACGATCATCTGGCGGTTGCCCTTCTCCATGTCCTCGAAGTGGGTGCGCGCGCGCATCACCACGCGCCCGCGCCCCGTGCGGTAGCCCTCGTGCACGCCGGCGAGCCCGTAGATGATGCCGGCCGTGGGAAAGTCGGGTGCCGGCACCAGCTTCATCAGGTCCTCGATGGCGCAGCGCGGGTTCTCCAGCAGATGCAGGCAGGCGTCGACCACTTCGCCGAGGTTGTGCGGCGGCACGTTGGTCGCCATGCCGACGGCGATCCCCGAGGAGCCGTTCACCAGTAGGTTGGGCACGCGCGTCGGCAGCACCGCCGGCTCGAGCTCCTTGCCGTCGTAGTTCGGCACGAAATCGACGGTCTCCTTGTCGATATCGGCGAGCATCTCGGCGGTGAGGCGCGCCAGCCGGCACTCGGTGTAGCGGTAGGCCGCGGCGTTGTCGCCGTCGATCGAGCCGAAGTTGCCCTGCCCGTCGACCAGCATGTAGCGCATGGAAAAATCCTGCGCCATGCGTACCAGCGCCTCGTAGGTCGCCGAATCGCCGTGCGGGTGGTACTTGCCCAGCACCTCGCCCACCACGCGCGCGCATTTCACGTACGGCCGGTTCCAGGTGTTGTTCGCCTCCTGCATGGCGAACAGCACGCGCCGGTGCACGGGCTTCAGGCCGTCGCGCACGTCGGGCAGCGCGCGCCCCACAATCACGCTCATCGCGTAATCGAGGTACGAGCGGCGCATCTCCTCCTCGAGACTGACGGGGAGCGTTTCCTTGGCGAATTGTTCCATTGCGGCTCTTGTTCTGGAGGGGAAAAGCGGGCCGATTCAGGCGCTGTTGCGAACACGAAATTTTAGCACGCGCACCCTCTCGACCTTGGCCACTGCCTGTGCTTAAATGCGGGGCATTCCGTGCGAGGGAGAACAAGGATGAACAGGAGATTTGCTCAGGTTTTCGTTTGCGCCGCTGCACTCGCTGCGATGGTGGGCTGCGCCACCACCGAGGAGGCGCCGGTCGCCCCCGCGCCGGCCCCGGCGCCCGCTGCGCCCGCGCCGGCCCCCGCGCCCGCGCCCGCGCCGGCTCCGGCCCCGGCGCCCACGCCGATGGCCCAGCCCGCCAAGCCCAAGCCGCTGCGCGTGTTCTCGCATGTGCTGTTCGCGTTCGACAAGTCGGCGCTCGACATGCGCGCGCAGGACACGCTGGACCGCGAGGTCGTGGTGCGCTTCGGCGAATTCGGCGAGGTGCGCTTTATCAACATCGCGGGTTACACGGACCGCATCGGCTCGGTGCAGTACAACCAGAAGCTCTCCGAGCGCCGCGCGGAGGCCGTCAAGGCCTACCTCGTGCGCCAGGGCGCGAATGCCGACAAGATCCAGACCACCGGCTACGGCAAGATGTACGTCGGCTCGACGCTGCTGTTTGTGGAATGCTCGCAAAAGGACCGCAAGACGCTCATCGCCTGCCTGCAGCCCAACCGCCGCGCGGAGATCGAGGTACTGGGAACGGGCCGCTAGGCGCCGCCCGCGACCCGCACCGGGAAAGCCCCGCCGCGCGCGGGGCTTTTTTGTTGGCGCCGCATCGCATGACCGAACGACAGCTGATCAATGCGCGCTGGGTGGTGCCGGTCGAGCCGGCCGGCGCGGTGCTCGAGCGCCACACGGTCGTCGTGCAGGCGGGCCGCATCGAGGCCGTGCTGCCGGCAGCGCAGGCGGCCGAGCGCTACGCCGGGTGCGCACACATCGACCTGCCCGGTCACGCGCTGATTCCGGGCCTGTTCAACGCCCATACGCACGCGGCGATGGCGCTGATGCGCGGCTTCGCCGACGACCTGCCGCTGATGCGCTGGCTCGAGGAGCACGTCTGGCCGGTGGAGGCGAAGCACGTGTCGGCGGAATTCGTGAAGGACGGGACGCTCCTCGCCTGCGCCGAGATGCTGCGCGGCGGCGTGACCTGCTTCAACGACATGTACTTCTTTCCCGAGGCGGCGCTCGAGGCGGCGGTGCAGGCGGGCATGCGGGCGTCGCTCGGCCTCATCGTCGTCGAGTTCCCCTCGGCTTACGCGTCCGATCCGCAGTCCTATCTGGCGCAGGGCCTGGCGCTGCGCGATCGCTGGCGCGAACACCCGCTTGCATCCTTCTGCCTGGCGCCGCACGCGCCCTACACCGTTTCCGATGCGACCTTTCGCCGGGTCGCGCAGCTCGCCGCGGAACTGGAGCTGCCGGTCCACGTACACGTGCACGAGACAGCGGACGAGGTCGCGCGCTCGGTCGCCGAGCACGGCGTACGGCCGCTCGCGCGGCTGGAGCGCCTGGGTCTGCTCGGCCCGAACCTGATCGCGGTGCATGCCGTGCACCTGACCGCGCAAGAGGTCGCGCTCCTGGCAAAGCACCGCGCCTCGGTGGTGCACTGCCCTTCGTCCAACCTGAAGCTCGCCAGCGGCTTCGCGCCCGTGGCGCAGCTGCTCGCGGCGGGGGTCAACGTCGCGCTCGGCACCGACGGCGCGGCGAGCAACAACCGCCTCGACATGTTTACCGAGATGCGCCTTGCCGCGCTGCTCGCCAAGGCCGCCGGCGGCGACGCCGAGGCGATGCCGGCGCACGCGGCACTGCGCGCCGCGACGCTGGGCGGCGCCATCGCCCTGGGCGCCGAGGCCCGCTTTGGCAGCATCGCGCCGGGCAAAGCAGCGGACCTCGTCGCCGTCGGCCTCGACGACCTGTCGCTTCAGCCCGTCTATGACGTGGTCTCGCACCTCGTCTACGCTTGCGGGCGCGAGCATGTGAGCGATGTGTGGGTCGGCGGCGAGCGCGTCTTGCGCGAGCGCCAGTTGACCCGCGTCGATATCGCCGACTTGCAAGGTCGTGCCGCCTTGTGGCAAACTAAGATACTGAATTCCTTGAAATGACCGGGCGTTGTCTTTCGGTCCGGTTCGACTACCCAATTCCCAAAGCGACTGGAGAACACGTATGCTGAACAACATTCTGCGATCGGCGGGTCTGAGCAGCGCACTGCTGGCGATGGCCGTGCTCGTGGGCTGCGCCACCACCGAAGAGCCCGCTCCGCCCCCCGCGCCCGC
>JAOTWE010000219.1 GCA_029863065.1 Betaproteobacteria bacterium | reverse complement strand
GATCTCGAGCGCCATCAGCTCGACTTCCAGCCGCGACAGCTTGTCGCGAAAGCGCGGATCGTCCATGAGCGACTTGCCGCCCTTCTGCTGCCCGGCGGCGAATTCCTTCAGCTTGGCGAGCTCGCGCTTGGAGGCGCCGATGCGGCCGGTGTTCATGCGCTCGTGGCCAAGGAGGTATTTCGCTACCGTCCAGCCCTCGCCTTCCTTGTGCACCAGGTTGGCGGCCGGAACCTTGACGTCGTCGAAGAACACCTCGTTCACCTCGTGCCCGCCGTCCATGAGGATGAGGGGACGCACGGTGATGCCCGGCGTCTTCATGTCGATGAGCAAGAATGAAATGCCTTCCTGGCGCTTCGAGGTGGTCGGGTCGGTCCGCACCAGGCAGAAAATCCAGTCGGCGTAGTGCCCGAGCGTGGTCCAGGTCTTCTGGCCGTTGACCACGTAGTGATCGCCGCTCCTCACCGCCTTGGTCTTGAGCGAGGCCAGATCCGAACCCGAGCCCGGTTCCGAGTACCCCTGGCACCAGAAATCCTCGCCCTGGTAGATGCGCGGCAGGAACTTCTTCTTCTGCTCCTCGGTGCCGAACTTGAGCAGCACCGGCCCGCACATCGACAGTCCGAACGGTATCAGTGGCGGCGTGCCGGCGTAGCCGCACTCCTCCTCGAAGATGTAGCGCTGCACGACGCTCCAGCCCGTGCCACCCCACTCCTTCGGCCAGGCGGGCGCCACCCAGCCCTGCTTGGCGAGGATGCCGTGCCAGCGCAGCAGGTCATCGCGCGTCAGCTCCTCGTAGTTGGCGATCTTGTCGCGCAGGTCGGCGGGAAGGTTCGCCTTCAACCAGCCGCGCACCTGGTCGCGAAACGCCAGTTCTTCCTGCGAGTAATTGAGATCCATCGCGCTGCTCCTCCTCTTGCCAGGCCGAAAGAATACCCCTAGTTTGGATGCCGATGAACGTGTTCGACGACGTCACCGACGTGCGCTCGCCCAATCCACTCTCGCTCGCCTTCGTCGACGCGCGCGTGCAGGCGGGGCACGCGCGTGCGCGGCGTGGAGCGACCGCGCGTCGCCGACGCCTCGATCATGCCGACGCTGATCGGCGGCAACACCAGCGCGCCCGCGATCATGATCGGCGAGCGCTGCGCCGAGTTCGTCAGGAGCGCGTACAACCGTAGATCCAGGGCCGCCGCGTCCGGTCGGCGTCCTGAAAGGCGGCGATCTTCGGCTCCAGGGCGAGCGTCAGGTCGATCTCGTCCAGGCCCTCGAGCAGCATCTGCTTGCGGCGTGCGCCGATCTCGAAGCGGATGTCGCCGTTCACCGCCTGGCGCTCGAGGTCCACGGTGAACGACCCGGCCCCGGGCGCGGATGCCTGGCGCATCAACGCCGCGACGCTCGCCGGCGGCAGGGTGATCGGCAGAACGCCGTTCTGGAAGCAATTGCCCTGGAAGATCTGGCCGAACGAAGGGGCGATCAGGCAGCGGATGCCCATGCCGGCAAGCGCCCAGACCGCCATCTCGCGCGAACTGCCGGTGCCGAAGAATTCGCCGCAAACGAGGATCTGGGCACCGCGGTAGCGCGGCTGGTTGAGGACGAATTCAGGGTTCTCTGCGCCGCCCGGCAGGTAACGCGCCATCTCGAAGGCGTACTTGCCAAGCTCCGCCTTCGGCGTGCCGGTGCAGCGCTCGATGCGGATGATGGTATCGGTGTCGACGTTCCTCTGCGGGAAGGGCGCCGCGGTCGCCGTCAGCGTGGTGAACTTTTCCATCAGAACGACCTGACGTCCGCGATCTCGCCGGCGATCGCCGCAGCTGCCGCGCTCGCCGGGCTCGCCAGGTGCGTGCGCGCCTGCGGTCCCTGCCGGCCGACGAAGTTGCGGTTCGAGGTCGACACGCAGCGCTCCAGCGGCGCGACCAGGTCGCCGTTCGCACCGACGCACATCGAGCAGCCGGGCTCGCGCCACTCGAAGCCGGCGGCGCGAAATACTTCATCCAGGCCCTCGGCCTGCGCTTCCCGCTTCACGCGCGTCGATCCGGGGACGACCCACGCCTTGACGTGCGCGGCTACCCGGCGTCCACGGACGATGCGCGCGGCCGCGCGCAGGTCGGACAGGCGCGCGTTGGTGCAGGAACCGATGAAGACGCGGTCCACTTTCGTGCCGGCGATCGGCCGGCCCGGCGCGAGCCCCATGTAGGCGAGCGCCTCCGGCTTCGCGTCGGGGACGATGGCGTCCACGCCGATCACATCCTCGGGACTCGTGCCCCAGGTGATCTGCGGCGCGAGGGTCGCGCAGTCGAGCGTGTGCTCGGCGTCGAAACGCGCGTCGGCGTCGCTCGGCAGAGTCTGCCAATGCGCGAGGGCCTGATTCCACTGCGGTCCCTCGGGAGCATAGCGGCGGCCCTTTGCATACTCGAAGGTCTTGGCGTCCGGCGCGATCATGCCGATCTTGGCGCCGAGCTCGATCGAAAGATTGCACACCGTCATGCGGCCCTCGAGATCGAGCGCGCGGATCGCCTCGCCCGCGTACTCCACGGCGTAGCCCATGCCGCCCGCGGTACCGATTTTGCCGATGAGGGCGAGGATCATGTCCTTGGCGCCGACGCCGCGCGGCACCGCGCCGTCGAAGCGCACCCGCATGGTCCTGGGCTTTTGCTGTACGAGGGTCTGGGTGGCGAGGACATGCGTGAGCTCGCTCGTGCCGATGCCCCAGGCGAGCGCGCCGAGCGCGCCGTGGGTGCAGGTGTGGCTGTCGCCGCAGACCAGCAGCACGCCAGGCAGCGTGAAGCCGAGCTCGGGCCCGATGACGTGCACGATGCCCTGGCCGTCGTCGCCGAAGTCGTGCACCGCGACGCCCGCCCGGCGGCTCTCCGCGCGGAAGATTTCGATCATCCGGTCCGCCCACGGCGCCGGGCCGCCGCGCCTCCCCGGCGCCGTCGAGACGACGTGATCGAGCGTGCCAATCGACAGTTCGGGATTGCGCATCGCCAGGCCGCGCTTGGCGATCTCGAGCTGGCCGCGATGGCCCGAGAGCTCGTTCAGCAGGTGCCGGTCGACGTGCAGGAGCTGGACGCCGTCGCCGAGGTCCTCGATGACGTGCTCGTCCCAGACCTTGTCGAACAGCGTGCGGCCCGCCATCGCGTCAGTCCTGCGGCTCGACGTGGCGCCGCTCGAATTCCCAGATGTCGGCAAAGCCGACCAGCTCGTGCAGCCGCTGCATGTCGAAGGCCGGCACCGGGCAGCCCTCGAGCGAGCCGTTCTTGAGGAGGTAGGCGTAGGCGGATTCCAGCGCGGCGCAGGCGGCGGTCATCCCCGCGCCGGGGTAGATGGCGATCGAGAAGCCGCAGCGCTCGAGCTTTTCCGCCGGCAGCATCGGCGATCTCCCGGTCGGCACCATGTTGGCAAGCAGCTTCGCCTCGCCCGCGAGCTCGGCGCCGATGCGCGCGAATTCGGCCTCCGATTCCGGCGCCTCGACGAACAGGATGTCGGCGCCGGCTTTTGCGAACGCGCGCGCGCGCCGGATCGCCTCGTCCAGGCCGAGGCCGGTGCGCGCATCGGTGCGCGCAGCGATGAGAAAGTCGTCGCTCTTGCGCGAAGCCACCGCCACCTCGACGCGCTTGACGGCGTCGGCGAGCGGCACCACGCGGCGGTTGGGCGTGTGGCCGCACTTCTTCGGCATCTCCTGGTCTTCGATCTGTATCGCCTGCACGCCGGCGGCCTCATAGCCGCGCACCGTCTCGCGCACGTTGAGCAGGCCGCCGAAGCCCGTGTCCGCGTCCGCGATCAAAGGCGTTGCCGTGCCCTGGGCGATGGTGCGCGCGCGCTCCACCATGTCGCGGTAGGTGACGAGGCCGGCATCCGCGAGGCCCAGGTGCGAGGCCGAAATGCCGTAGCCGGTCATGTAGAGCGCCTTGAAGCCCAGGCGGTCGGCGACCCGGGCGGAAAACATCTCGAACACGCCCGGCGCGACGACGAATTCGCCGGCGGCGAGGATGGCGCGGAGCGTCGGCCCCCTCATAGGATCGTCACGCCGCCGTCGGCGACGATCGCCTGCCCGGTGATGAAGGCCGCAGCCTCCGAGGCGAGGAACACGGCGATGGCGCCGATGTCCTTCGGCTCGCCGAGACGCCGCAGCGGCGTTGCCGCTTCGCGCTCCGTGCGGCGTTTTTCGTCCTCCCACAGGGCCCGGGCGAAGTCGGTCTGGATGAGGCCCGGGGCGATGGCGTTGACGCGCACGTTCTTCGGCCCCCATTCCGCAGCGAGGTTCTTCACCAGCATGTGGTCGGCGGCCTTCGACATGCCGTAGGCGCCGATCACCGTGTTGGCGACAATGCCGCCGATCGAGCCCACGGTGATGAAGCTGCCACCGCCCCGCTCGGCCATGCCGGGCAGGGTCAGCGCCGCCAGCCACAGCACGCTCTTGACGTTGTTCTGGAAGATCTTGTCGAAGGCTTCGTCGGGGATCGCGGTAAGCGGCCCGTAGTACGGATTGGTCGCGGCGTTCGCCACGGCGATGTCGATGCCGCCCCAGCGCTTCACCGCCGCATCCACGAGCGCCTGCAGCTCGTCCTTGCGCGACACGTTGCAGGGCTGCGCCAGCACCTGGTAGCCCTGCTTCTCGAACTCGGCCCGCACCTGCTCGCAGGCCTCGGCCTTGCGGCTGGAGACGACGACCTTCGCCCCCGCGCGCGCCATCTCCTCGGCGATGGACTTGCCGATGCCGCGCGTGGAGCCGGTCACCAGCGCCACCTTGCCGCTCAGATCGAAGGGGGATCGGTCCATGATACGCATGGTTATTCCGCTATGCGAAATGTCGTATGACTAAATTGACAGCGATCTGCCATCGGGTCGAATATCGAAATGCTGGGCAGTTTCCTGTCCTCGCCGCAGTAACTACAAGAAGAGGAGACACCATGGGCGCACTCGAGTCCGAAGCACCGCTTTCCCCCGCCGCAGTCCATTACAGCTACGAGCACGAAGGCGACCGCCAGTTTGCCACGACCCTGGCGCGCGGTCTCGAAGTCCTGCGCTGCTTTACGCCCCTCGAGCCCATGCTCGGCAACAAGGAGATTTCGGTTCGCACGGGCCTGCCCAAGCCGACCGTCTCGCGACTTACCTACACGCTCACCAAGCTGGGATACCTGCGCCACAACATGCGCCTCGGCAAGTACCAGCTCGGCTCGGCGGTCCTTTCCATTGGCTATCCGCTTCTTGCCTCGATGAGCGTGCGCCAGATCGCGCGCCCGTTCATGAAGGATCTCGCCGAGTACTGCAGCGGCGCGGTGTCGATGGGCATCCGCGACCGCATGAGCATGGTGTACGTGGAATCCTGCCGCAGCGGCAACGGCTTCGCCATGCTGCCCGACATCGGCACCGCGGTGCCGATCGCACAGTCGGTGATCGGCCGCGCCTTCATCGCCTCCTGCACGCCGCCCGAGCGCGAGGCGGT
>JAOTWE010000218.1 GCA_029863065.1 Betaproteobacteria bacterium | reverse complement strand
ACCGCACCGGCACCGACTCGGAACTGATGGAGATCCTGGTCGACGCCGCGCGCCGCGGCAAGGAAGTCACCGTGGTGGTGGAGCTGATGGCGAGGTTCGACGAAGAAGCGAATCTCAACTGGGCGGCGCGGCTCGAGGAGGTCGGCGCGCACGTCGTCTACGGCGTCGTCGGCCACAAGACGCACGCCAAGATGGCGCTCATCGTGCGCCGCGAGGACGGCGAAAACGGCAAGGTGCTGCGCCGCTACGTTCACCTCGCCACCGGCAACTACCACCCGCGCACCGCGCGCCAGTACACCGATTTCGGCCTGCTGACGGCGAACGAGGGCCTGTGCGCCGACGTCGCCGAGATCTTCAAGCAGCTCACCGGCCTGGGGCGCGTGGGCAAGGTGCGCCACGTCTGGCAGTCGCCGTTCACGCTGCACAAGCGCATCGTCGAGGCGATCCGCAACGAGGCGCGCCTGGCGCGCGAGGGCCGGCCGGCGCGCATCGTCGCCAAAATGAATGCGCTTCTCGATCCGCAGGTGATCGACGAGCTCTATCTCGCCTCGCAGGCGGGCGTGAAGATCGATCTCATCGTGCGCAGCGTGTGCGCCCTGCGGCCCGGCATCGCCGGGTTGTCCGAGAACATCCGCGTGCGCTCGATCGTCGGCCGGTTTCTCGAGCACACGCGCGTCTTCCTGTTCCTGAACGACGGTGCCGAGGACGTCTACCTGTCGAGCGCCGACTGGATGGGGCGCAACTTCTTTCGCCGCATCGAGCTGTGCTTCCCGGTGCTCGACCCGGCTTTGAAGCGCCGTGTGATCCGCGAGGGGCTGCAGCCCTATCTCGACGACAACGTGCAGGCCTGGGACATGGACGCGGAGGGCGCCTACACGCGCGCGCGTCCGCGCCGGGGCCGGCCGCGCTCGGCGCAGGAGGAGCTGCTCTTTACCCTGGCGACGCCGTCCTGATGGCGAACCCGCATAAGGGCGCGACAGGCCTGCAGCGAATCTTTAACGCGACGCGCTACTCGCTCGCGGGCGTCGCTGCGGCGGCGCGCCACGAGGCCGCGTTCCGCCAGGAGCTGCTGCTTGCCGTCGTGCTGGTGCCGCTCGGGCTGTGGCTGGGCGCGGACGGCTTTGAGCGCTCGCTACTCGTCGGCAGCGTGCTGATGGTGCTGGTCGTGGAGTTGCTCAATTCGGCCATCGAGGCGGTGGTCGACCGCGTGTCGCTCGAGGACCATGACCTCGCCAAGCGGGCCAAGGATTACGGCAGCGCGGCGGTGATGTTGTCCCTCGCGACGACCGGGATCGTCTGGCTGCTAGTGCTGGCGCCTCGACTTTAGGACGCGACGCCCTATTCCTTGTAGCCCTCGAACTCCACGTACAGGCGGATATCGTCGCCCACCGCCGGCAGGCCGTACTTCATGCCGAACTCCGAGCGCTTGATCGCGCCGCTGGCGTTGCCGCCGCACATCGGCTTCTTGCTGAACGGGTGGTCCTTGCACACCCAGCGCTCGATCTTCAGCGCGAGCGGCTTGGTGGCGCCGAGCAGCGTGAGTTCCCCGGCAACCTCGATCGGCTTCTCGCCGTCGAACCTTACGTCGCTCGCCTTGAAGCTCATGCGCGGAAACTCGGCCACGTTGAAGAAGTCGGCGCCTTTCAGGTGCTCGTCGCGCGAGCGCGGCCGGCTGCCCTTGTCGATGTCGCCCGTGGTGAGCGAAGCGGTCTCGATGTTGATCTCAAGCGCGCCCTTCTTGGCCGCGCGGTCGAGCATGAACTTGCCGGAGGACTTGTCGAAGCGGCCCCACATGAGCGACACGCCCAGGTGATCCACGGCGAAGTGCGCATAGGTGTGGTAGGGGTCGAGCGTGTAGTTCTCCGGCGCCGCGGACGCAGCGAGGGGCAGGGCAAGCGCCAGGGCGCCGAGGGTGACTCGTAGCATGCAGGAACCTCCTTTGGGTTGCGGGTTGAATCGGGTCAAAACGTCCAGCCGCGCGGTGCGAGCCAGGCGAGCGCGCATGCGCCGCCCGCGGCCAGCAGTGCGTAAACACTCGCCAGCACCGGTCTAGTCCACAGCGGCGTTTCCGGCAACGGCAGGCGCACGATCACCGGCACCAGCGCCAACGCCGCGAGCGACGACCAGTGCAGCTGCGCGAGCAGCACCGCGCCGGCCGAAAGCAGTGCCGCGAGCACCGAGGCGGTGAGGGTGAGAGAAATTCCCGCCGATACGCGCGGACCGAGGGCCATCAGCAGGATGAGGAAGCCGCCGCAGGCCGCAGCGAGCGCCATGCCGTACTGGCCGATCAGCGCCGACGCTCCCAGCACCGCGGACACGCCCGCACCCAGGCCCAGACCCAGCCCGGCCGCGCCCGAACGGGCGGAGTTGTAGTGCAAAGAAACGGTCGCCGTCACCAGCCAGGCCGTCAGCGCGACCACCCCGGCGCCGAGCGTCGCAACCTCCAGCGGGGTTTTCTGGACGAGCACCGAGGCGAACACCCAGAGCGCGGCGGCACCGAAAATCGCCCCGAGCGCCGGTCCGGTAAAGCGCGTCGGCTTGACCGCAAGGTCGAACAGCGCACCGAAGATCGCCGCCCCGGCGCCGAGGACCACGATCTTGCGCGTCACCGTGAGCGGCTCGAAAGCGAAATTGCCGATGGCCACGACGGCGACAAGGAATCCGGCGGCAGCGCCGAGTCCTTCGAGGCGCAGCGGGTAAAGTACGGCAGCGCAGACCAGTCCCGCGACGAGCGGCAGCACGCTCGATTGCACGATGGGATTGCGCAGCAGTTCTTGCAGTGAGGAGAGCAGTTCGTACATTTCAGCCCCGCGCCACGCGCATCACGCCGTGCACCTCGCGCACCACGGCACTCGCGCGCTTCAACTGCGCGAGGTCAACGACCGCGAAGGAAAAGCGCATGTACGCCAGGTCGTCGCGGCTCTGCGTGCGCACCGCGGTGACGTTGATGTGCTCGCGCGCCAGCGCATCGCCGATGTCGCGCAGCAGCCCGGGCCGGTCGCTCGCCGTCACCACCATGTCGACACCGTAGGCACCGGCGCCCGCGCCCCATGCCGCGTCGAGCAGGCGCCCGCCGTCGCCCTGCGCCAGGCGCTTCAGGCTCGGGCAGTCGGCGCGATGGATGGATACGCCGCGCCCGCGCGTGACGAAGCCGCGGATGGCGTCGGGCGGCACCGGCTTGCAGCACTTGGCGATCTGCGTGAGCAGGCGGTCCATGCCGACGACGAGGATGCCGCCGTCGCCGGCCGCGCTCCTGCGCTTGTTCGCCGCCTTCGCCGCCGGCGGCGGCACGAGCCGTGGCCGCGGCGCCGGCTCGGGCTCCCGGCCGCCCTCCTGCACGTTGAACCAGTGGCGCACCTTGGCGCGCGCGCGGCTGGTCTTGAGAAAGCCGCGCTCCGCGTTCAGCCAGTCGCGCGACGGGCCCCCCGACTTGGCCACCGTTATCTCGACGCGCTGGCCGCTCTTCAGCGGCGTGTCCAGCGGCACGATGCGGCCATCCACCTTGGCGCCGCGGCAGCGGTGGCCGAGGTCGGTATGCAGCGCGTAGGCGAAATCCACCGGCGTCGCGCCCGCGGGCAGGTCCACCACCTTGCCCTGCGGCGTCACCGCGTAGATGGTGTCGTCGAGCGCCGCCGCCCGCGTCTTCTCGGCCCAGGAACCGCGGTCGGCGACCTCGTCGCGCCAGGCCAGGAGCTGGCGCAGCCAGGCGATCTTGTCGTCGTGGGCGATGTCGGCGCGCGTGCGCTTGCCGGTCTCCTTGTAGCGCCAGTGCGCGGCGACGCCGAGCTCGGCGTGGCGGTGCATCTCCTCGGTGCGGATCTGCACCTCGAGCGTCTTGCCGGCGGGGCCCAGCACCGCCGTGTGCAGCGACTGGTACAGGTTCTCCTTCGGCCGCGAGATGTAGTCGTCGAACTCGCGCTCGATCGGCTGCCACAGGTTGTGCGCCACGCCGAGCGCGGCGTAGCAGTCCGGCACCGCGGGCACGATGACCCGCAGCGCGCGCACATCGTGCAGCTGCTCGAAGTCCAGGCCCTTGACGCGCATCTTGTTGCAGATGGAATAGATGTGCTTCGGGCGGCCGCTCACCTTGCCGGCGACGCCCGCGGCCGCGAGCTCGTGCTCGAGCGTCGCCACGGCCTGGGCGATGTACTGCTCGCGCTCGACGCGGCGCTCGTCGAGCATCTTGGCGATGCGCTTGTACACCTCGGGCTCGAGAAAGCGGAACGACAGGTCCTCCAGCTCCCACTTCAGCTGCCAGACGCCGAGGCGATTGGCGAGCGGCGCGTAGATGTCGAGCGTCTCGCGCGCGTAGGCCGTGCGCTCGGCGTTGGCGTGCTTGGCGAACCAGCGCAGCGTCTGCGTGCGGCTCGCGAGGCGTATCAACACCACGCGCACGTCTTCCACCATGCCGAGCACCATCTTGCGCAGCGCCTCGCTTTGCTGCGCGGCAGTGGCGCGCGTCAGCACGCGCAGCTGGTAGAGCTTCTCCACCCCGACGGCGAGGTCGGCGATCTCGGCGCCGAAGCGCTCGCCCAGCGTGTCGCCGGCGGCGAGGTACTTGGGCGCCGCGAACAGCAATCCCGCGACGCGCGCCACGGGGTCGACGCCGATGCCGGCGAGGCTCGCCGCCAGACCGAGCGCATGCGGCCATACCGGCTCGCCGGTCGAGAGCGCGTGTCCGGCGTACAGCGGCTCGGCGAATTGCAGCGCGCGGGCGACGAGGGCGCGGTCCTCGCCCGCGAGGCCGTCGGCGAGCGGCGCGAGCGCCGCGGCGCTGTCTTGCGGGTGCAACTGCACTACGGAGACCATCGAGGTATTGTAATCGGATGGGTTGGCTGAAGAACTGGCGCCGCCGGCGCGTGCTCGCGCGCCATCGCATCGAAGAGCCGCTGTGGCGCGCCGTGGCCGCGTCGCTGCCGTTCCTGCGCGGGCTGTCGGCCGACCAGGCGCGGCGACTACGCAGGCTAGTGCTGCTGTTCCTCGCCGAAAAGCAGTTCTCGGGCGCGCAGGGCTTTGCCTTGGACGATGCCATGCGCCTGTCGATCGCCGTCCAGGCCTGCCTGCCGATCCTCGAGCTGGGGTTCGCGCGCTATGACGGCTGGAGCGAGGTCATCGTCTACCCGGGGGACTTCCGCGTGCCGATCTCGGAAACCGACGAGCACGGCGTGGTGCACGAATTCAAGGATGAGCGCGCCGGGGAATCCTGGCCCGGCGGACCGGTGGTGCTGTCCTGGGACGCTGCCACGCACGCTCCGGACATGAACGTCGTCATCCACGAGTTCGCGCACAAGCTCGACATGGCGAACGGCGAGGCCGACGGCATGCCGCCGCTGCACGCCGGCATGGACCGGCGCGCCTGGCAGGAAGCGTTTCGCGCCGCCTACGACGGGTTTTGCGACGCGGTGGACCGGGGCAAGGAGACCTGGCTCGATCCCTACGCCGC
>JAOTWE010000217.1 GCA_029863065.1 Betaproteobacteria bacterium | reverse complement strand
GCACGAGTTGGTGGTGCCCAGGTCGATGCCGATGATCTTTGCCATGGTGGTTCCTTCAGTTCGATTCCAAGTTACTGTCTGAGATGGGGTTTCCGGCCCCGTTTTCAACTGCCTTCGCTTTGGCGACGGTCACCAGGGCGGGTCGAACGACGCGGTCGTGGAGGGTATAGCCCTTCTGCAGGACGGTGAGGACGGTGTTGGGTTCCTGGTCCGATTCGGTCGCGGCCATGGCCTGGTGGCGGTGGGGGTCGAAGCGCTGCCCCGGGGCAGGGCTCACCTCGGTGACGCCGGTGCGCTCGAACGCGCTCTGCAGCTGCTTGCGGGTGATCTCAACGCCCGCGCGCAGCGCCTCGAGATCCGTGCCGGCCGCGCTCAGCGCAGCCTCGAGGCTGTCCATGACGGGCAACAGGTCCTCAACGGTTCGCTCCGCCGCGTATCTTCTTGCCTGGGAAATGTCAGCCTGCGCGCGCTTGCGTGCGTTCTCGGCGTCAGCGAGCGCGCGCAGCCAGGCTTCGCGCTGCTCCTCGAGCTTGCTCTGCGCTTCCGAGAGCAGTTCCTCGAGCGGCCGATCCTGCTGTGCGTCCTCGGCAGCGCCCTCGAGTGGCACTTTGTCAGCTTGCGGCTTCGGATCGGACATCGGGGAAAAAGGAGCCTCTCAAAGGCCCGTATATTGGGTGCCGGGATCCTGCTTCAAGCCCGAATTCGGGCGGGGGCGGGACAAAAGTACAACAAATCGATCTTTCATTTTGCTGGACTACGATCCACAGGTATGATTCCACATTAAATGGGCCAGATAAGAGCCTGACAAAAAAAGGGTTAAATCACCCGTTTGACGTTCGGGGAGGGGGAGACAAGTCTGTGAGCGACGCGAAGCCGGGGTCGATCAAGGTCCTGGTCATAGACGACAGCAACACCATCCGGCGCAGCGCGGAGATGTTCCTGCGCCAGGCCGGGTTCGAAGTGATCCTCGCCGAGGATGGCTTCGATGCGCTCGCCAAGATCAGCGACCACCAGCCGAAGGTGATCTTCGTCGACATCATGATGCCGCGCCTGGACGGCTACCAGACCTGCGCGCTCATCAAGCAGAACCCGAAGCTCAAGGCGACGCCCGTCATCATGCTGTCGAGCAAGGACGGCGTATTCGACCGCGCGCGCGGGCGGCTGGCGGGATCCGACCGCTACCTGACCAAGCCGTTCACCAAGGAAGCGCTCATCGACACGGTCAACCAGTACCTCAAACCCGCGGCCCCGAATTCATAACTGACCCGCACGAGAGATATCACCATGCCTATCAAGAACATCCTCATCGTCGACGACTCGCCGACCGATCGCCAGTACCTCAGCGACCTGCTGTCGAAAAGCGGCTACCAGGTGACCACGGCCGAGAGCGCAGAGCAGGCGCTGGAACAGGTCAAGCAGCACCGCCCGGACCTCGTGCTCATGGACGTGGTGATGCCGGGCCAGAACGGCTTCCAGGCGACGCGCGTGCTCAGCAAGGACAGCGCGACCAAGGACATCCCGGTCATCATCTGCACCACCAAGGGCCAGGAAACCGACCGCGTCTGGGGCATGCGCCAGGGGGCGCGGGACTACGTCGTCAAGCCGGTGAATCAGGCCGACCTGCTGGCGAAGATCGTGGCGCTCGGCTAGTGGCCACCCGCATTTCCCTGCGCGATTACCAGCGCGACCTGGCGGCCCGGCTGCAGAGCGCGGGCGTCGGCCGCGCGACCTCGAAGCTCGGCCTGCAGGTGGGCAGCGAGCGCTGGCTGGTGGACCTGACGGACGCCGGGGAGGTGGTTCCGGTGCCGGGCATCACGCCGGTGCCGCTGACGCGGCCGTGGTTCAGGGGCGTGGCAAGCATCCGCGGCAATCTTTTCAGCGTCGTGGACATCGGCGCCTTCCTCGGCGGCGGCGCTGCGACGCCGAGCGAGCAGGCGCGCCTGCTGCTCCTGAGCGAGCGGTTTCGCATGAGCAGCGCGCTGCTGGTGGATCGCTCGCTCGGCCTGCGCAATCCGGACGAGCTGCAGGAGCGCGCCGCGGCGGCCGGGCGCGCGCCTTGGATCAGGGCGGAATTCGACGATGCGCAGGGCGAGTACTGGCGCGAGCTGGACGTGCCGCAGCTGGTGCAGGATCCCGAGTTTCTCAGCGTCGGCGCATGAACAAAACGCGGCACATGGAGGGCAGCATGAAGCGAATCGCGGCATGGAGCGTGGCGGGGGCGCTGCTGGCCCCGCCGGCGCTGGCGGAGACCGGCGTGACCCAGGACAAGATCCTTCTCGGGCAGGCGGCCGTCTTTTCGGGACCGGCCGCGCAGCTCGGAATCCAAGTGCGCAACGGCGTCAAGGCCTACCTGGATTACGTCAACGCGCAGGGTGGCGTGCACGGCCGCAAGATCGAACTCGTGACCGAGGATGACCGCTACGAGACCGCGGTTGCGCCCGCGGCCAGCAGGAAACTGATCGAGGAGCACAAGGTGTTCGGGTTGATCGGCTACGTCGGCACGCCCACTGGGGTCGTGCACCTGCCGGTGGTGACGCAGGCCAAGGTGCCGCTGGTCGGAATGTTCACGGGCGCCGAAGTCCTGCGCGTGCCGTTCAACCGCTACATCTTCCACGTGCGCGCCAGCTACTACGACGAGACCGACAAGATCGTCGAGCAGGTGGTATCGATCGGCGGCAAGAAGATCGCGGTGTTCTACCAGAACGACGCCTACGGCCAGGCGGGCCTCAAGGGCGTGGAGATCGCCACGCAGAAGCGCGGCATGAAGGTTGTGGCGCTTGGCACCGTCGAGCGCAATACCATCAAGGTCGAGGAGGCCGTGAAGAAGATCCACGCAGCGAGGCCGGACGCGGTGGTCATGATCAGCCAGTACACCTCCTGCGCGGAGTTCATCCGCCAGATGCAGAAGGCGGGCAGCAATTCGACCTTCTACAACGTGTCGTTCGTCGGCAGCAAGGCGCTCAGCGACGCGCTCGGCAAGGACGGCGTCGGCGTGGCGATCTCCCAGGTGGTGCCGTTTCCCTGGGGGCGGGCCGTGCCGGTGGTGAAGGAGTACCAGCAGCTCTCGGAAAAGTCCGGGCACACCGACTACAACTTCAGCGCGATGGAGGGTTTCCTGTTCGCGAAGGTGGCGGTGGAAGGGCTGCGGCGCGCGGGCCGCAACCTGACGCGCGACAGCTATATCGCGGCGCTGGAAAAGATGCATGACGTCGATCTCGGCGGTTTTTTCGTCAGCTACTCGCCCAGCAATCACGCGGGATCGAAGTTCGTCGACCTGACGATCATCGGCCGCGGCGGCAAATTCTTGCGATAAGGGGATTCCGATGGCAATCAATATTGGCGCTTTCAAACTGCCGTTCCTCGGGCGCGGCGGCGAGGCCGCGGAGCCGGCGGGCGCGAAGAGCGCCGCGGCCGGCGCCAGCGCGCTGCCGCTCATCGGCCAGCTGGCGATCACGACGCAGCTGCAGATCCTGATCGGCGCGCTCGTGCTGCTGCTTGCGGTGATCGCCGCCGTGGTCGTCTACGACACGCGCCAGGGCACCTTCGGCACCATCTACATTTCCAGCGTCGGCAAGCTGCAGATGCTGTCGCAGCGCCTGGCGAAGGCCGCGCAGCAGGCGTCGCAGGGCAACGCCGAGGCCTTCAAGCAGCTGCGCAACAGCCGCGACGAATTCGCCGCGACCGTCAAGCTGCTGGCCTTTGGCGGCGCGAGCGGCGGGGTCAGCCTGCCGGCCACCGCAACCGCGGTGCAGCCGCAGCTGAATGCGCTCGACCGGGACTGGGGCAAGACCGAGCGCAACGCGACGCTGGTGATCGACGAAGAACGCGACCTGGTCGCCCTGGGCAATGCGGTGCGCGCGGTCAACGCCAATAACCCGGTGCTGCAGGAGCTCACCGACGAGATCGCGGCGCTGAGCGTGCAAAAGTCCGGCACGGCGCGCCAGAACGCGATTACGGCGCAGCTGACGATGCTCACGCAGCGCATGGCGAAGAATGCCACCATCATGCTGGCCGAGAACATCGTCGACCCGGAGGTGGCGTTCCTGCTGGGCAAGGACACCAACACCTACCGGGACACGCTGCAAGGCCTGCTGCAAGGCAGCGACGCGCTTCGCATCGCCCGCGTCTCGGATGCCGAATTGCGCGGCAAGCTGGGCGAGCTGCAGACGGCGTTCTCCGACTACCAGCGCGCGGTCAGCGACATCCTCGGCAACCAGGCGCGGTTGGTGGGCGCCAAGCGTGCGGCATTCGACATCTTCAACGACAGCGAGGCGCTGCTGCACTCTGCGGAGAGCCTGAACGCCGCGTACGAGGACGATCTCGCCAAGCGGCGTTACAACTTCATCGCGCTTGGAGTGCTGTCGCTGGCGGCGCTCTTGCTGCTGCTGCTGATCGGCCTGGTCTACATCGCCGACAGCCGGCGCCGGGCGGAAGAGAGCGAGCAACAGAATAAGACGAACCAGCAGGCCATTCTGCGGCTGCTCGACGAGATCGGCAGCCTGGCGGATGGCGACCTCACGTCCCGGGCGCAGGTGACCGAGGAGATCACCGGCGCCATCGCCGACTCGATCAACTACACGATCGACGAACTGCGCCGCCTGGTGACCGGCATCAATACCGCTGCGCAGCAAGTGACTACGGCAACCGCCGAAGCGCAGACCACGGCCTCGCAGCTGCTGCAGGCGGCGCAGAAGCAGGCGGTCGAGATTCAGGGCACCGGCGAGTCAGTGGTGCAGATGGCGCGCTCGATGACCGATGTGTCCAAGAGCGCCGGCGACTCCGCGAAGGTGGCGGAAACCTCGCTGCACGCCGCCGAGAAAGGCGCCGAGGCGGTGCAGAACGCGATCCGGGGCATGAACGACATCCGTGAGCAGATCCAGGAGACCTCCAAGCGCATCAAGCGCCTGGGCGAGTCGTCGCAGGAGATCGGCGAGATCGTGCAGCTGATCTCGGACATCACGGAGCAGACCAACGTGCTGGCGCTGAACGCCGCCATCCAGGCGGCTTCCGCCGGCGAAGCGGGGCGCGGCTTCACGGTGGTGGCCGAGGAGGTGCAGCGGCTCGCGGAGCGTTCCGCCGAAGCCACCAAGCACATCGGCGCCATCGTCAAGTCGATTCAGCGCGACACCCAGGACGCGGTCGAGGCCATGGAGCGCAGCACGCGCGGCGTGGTGGAGGGAACCAAGACCGCCGACGAGGCCGACCGCGCGCTGCGCGAGATCGAGCAGGTGTCGAACCAGCTCGCCGAGCTGATCGGCTCGATCTCCAACGCCACCGATCAGCAGGCCGCCTCGGCGCGGCGCGTGGCGGAGGCAATGCAGGAGATCCTCGCCATCACGCAGCTGACCACCGACGGCACGCGCACCACGGCGGCCTCGGCCGAGCGCCTCACCGAGCTGGCGAACGGGCTCAGGGCCTCGGTCGCCGGCTTCAAGCTCGCCTGACGAGGACCATGGGCAGCGCCTCCACTACCA
>JAOTWE010000216.1 GCA_029863065.1 Betaproteobacteria bacterium | reverse complement strand
TTTTTCCGCACGCACCCGCAGTTCTTCGACCAGCACCCGGAGCTGCTCGAGTCGATCTACGTGCCGCATCCGTACGGCGGGCGCGCCATCCCGCTCTCGGAGCGCCAGATCCTGTCGCTCCGGGACAAGGTGAAGCTGCTCGAAGGCAAGCTCGGCGAACTGCTGAAGTTCGGCGAGGACAACGACGCCATCAGCGAGAAGGTGCATCGCCTGGCGGCGGGCCTGCTCGGCGCGCGCGATTTCGCTGCCGCGTCGCAGGCGCTGCAGTTCCACCTGCGCGAGGATTTCTCGGTGCCGCACGTGGCGCTGCGGATCTGGGGCTGGCCGCTGCCGGCGGGCACGCCCGAGAGCGAGGAGGTGGAAGAGGAGCTGCGCGCGCGCGTCGAGGCGATGGGCGCGCCGCTTTGCGGCCCGGCGGCCGGCAGCCCGTTCCTGCCCTGGTTCGGCGACGCCGGGGAGCACGTGCGCTCGCTCGCGCTGGTGCCGCTCGGGCAGACCAAGGCGGTGGGGCTGCTGGCGATCGGCAGCGAGGACGCGCAGCGCTTCTACGCCGAGATGGGGACGCTGTATCTGCGCCGTATCGGCGAGCTCACCACGGCCGCGCTCGCCGCGCGGCTCTAGGAACACGGCCACGCACCCGGACGAGCCCGCGGTCCGCGACTACCTCGGCGCGCTCGAGCACCAGCAGCGCCTGGCGCGGCGCAGCCTCGAGATCTACACGCACAACCTGGCGACGCTCCTCGGGCTGCTCGGCGCCTCGCGCCTGGCGCAGCTCGACACGGCGCAGGTGCGCCGCTTCGTCGCGCAGCTGCACGCGCGGGGACTCGCGCCGCGGTCGCTGGCGAGCTTGCTGTCGGCGTGGCGCGGCCTGTACCGCTGGCTCGAGCGCCACAAGGGCTACCGTGCCAATCCGGTGTCGGGCGTACGCGCGCCCAAGCCCGGGCGGCGCCTGCCGAAGGCGCTTTCCGTGGAGCAGATGCAGCGCCTGCTCGAGGCGGGCGCGGCC
Organism: Betaproteobacteria bacterium; assembly: GCA_029863065.1. GTDB lineage: Bacteria > Pseudomonadota > Gammaproteobacteria > Burkholderiales > SG8-39 > JAABQT01. Next base: position 4,496 of record JAOTWE010000216.1, on the reverse strand, counting down.
GATTCGCCGGCGGCAACGCGCGACCGCGCCATGTTCGAGTTGCTGTATTCCTCGGGCCTACGCCTCGCGGAGCTCGTCTCGCTCGATGCTGGCGACGGGCGGCTCGACCTGAAGCAGGGCGAAGTCACGGTCACCGGCAAGGGCTCGAAGACGCGCACCGTGCCGGTGGGCGCGAGCGCGCGGCGCTCGCTCGAGGCCTGGATCGGCGTGCGCGCGCAGCTCGCCGCGCCGGGCGAGAAGGCGCTGTTCGTCGGCGCGCGCGGGCGGCGCATCGCGCCGGGCGTGGTGGAACGCGCACTGCGCGGTCTGGCCGCACGCCAGGGCGTGCAGGGGCGGCTGCACCCGCACATGCTGCGCCATTCCTTCGCCTCGCACGTGCTGCAGTCCTCGCAGGATCTGCGCGCGGTGCAGGAAATGCTCGGCCACGCGAGCATCGCCACGACCCAGGTCTACACGCACCTCGACTACCAGGCGCTGGCGCGCGTCTACGACGCCGCGCACCCGCGGGCGAAGAAGAAATGAAGCACGCGCTGGTACTGAAAAAGGGGCGCGAGAAATCGCTCAAGCGCCGCCATCCCTGGATCTTCTCCGGCGCGATCGACCACGTCGCCGGCAAGCCCGCGGCTGGCGACACGGTCGAGGTTAGAAGCGCCGAGGGCGCGGTGCTCGCGCTCGCCGCCTACAGCCCCGATTCGCAGATCCGCGCGCGCGTCTGGAGCTTCGAGCCGGGCGCGGCGATCGACGCGGCTTTCTTCAAAGAGCGCATCGCGCAGGCCGTGCGGCGGCGCGAAGGTCTCGCCGCCGCCCGGCACACCAACGCGCTCAGGCTGGTGTACGGAGAATCCGACGGCCTGCCGGGCCTGGTCGTAGACCGCTATGCCGACGTGCTGGTGGCGCAGTTCCTGTCCGCGGGCGCCGAGCGCTGGCGCGAGACGCTGCTCGATGCGCTCGTCGAGGCGACCGCCTGCGAGGCGGTGTTCGAGCGCTCAGACGCCGAGGTGCGAAAGCTGGAAGGACTCGCGCCACGGGTGGGTTTCGCGCGAGGAAATCGAGAGGCGCGGCGCTGCCCGATCATCGAGTACGGCCTGAACTTCCGCGTCGACGTCGAGGAAGGGCAGAAGACCGGGTTCTTCCTCGACCAGCGCGAGAACCGCCAGCGCGTGCGCGCGCTCGCCGCCGGGCGCGAGGTGCTGGACGGCTTTTGCTACACGGGCGGCTTCGCCATCGCCGCACTTGCCGGCGGCGCGCGCCGCGTGCTGGCGGTGGAGAGCTCGGCGCCGGCGCTGGAAGTGGCGCGCGACAACCTCGCCGCCAACGCGCTCGACGCTTCGAAGGTCGAATTCTTCAAGGCCGACGTCTTCGCGCATCTGCGCCTGCTGCGCGACCAGGGCGCGCGCTTCGGCCTGGTGGTGCTCGATCCGCCCAAATTCGCGCCCACCGCGGCGCAGGCGCGCAACGCCGCGCGCGCCTACAAGGACGTGAACCTGCTCGCCTTCAAGTTGCTCGCGCCCGGCGGGCTGCTGGCGACGTTTTCCTGCTCGGGCGGGGTGACGGCGGAGCTCTTCCAGTCGATCATCGCCGGCGCGGCGCTCGACGCCGGCGCCGAAGCGCAGATCATCGAGCGCTTCCACGCCGCCGCCGACCACCCGGTGGCGCTGGAATTCCCGGAGGGCGATTACCTGAAAGGGTTATTGCTGCTAAAGAAATAGGGACAGACCTCATTTTTCTCATTTGCAAATGAGAAAAATGAGGTCTGTCCCCATTTATACTTGGCGGATGACGCAGGAACAGATGGTGCCGGTGACGATCCTCACGGGCTTTCTCGGCGCGGGGAAGACGACGCTGCTGAACCGCATCCTCAAGGAAGACCACGGGCAGAGGATCGCGGTCATCGAGAACGAGTTCGGCGAAGTCGGCGTCGACAGCGACATCATCGAAAAGTCCGAGGAGCAGATCCTCGAGATGAACAACGGCTGCATCTGCTGCACGGTGCGCGGCGACCTGATCCGCATCCTCGGCGAGCTGAAGGACAAGCGCTCGAGCGGCGCGCTGAAGTTCGACCGCGTGGTGATCGAGACCACCGGCATGGCCGACCCCGGCCCGGTGGCGCAGACCTTCTTCACCGACGAGGACATCGGCAACTACTACCTGCTCGACTCGATCCTCACGGTGGTCGACGCCAAGCACGCCCAGAAGCAACTGGACGAATTCCACGAGGCGCAGGAGCAGGTGGGCTTCGCCGACCGCATCCTCATGTCGAAGACCGACCTCGTATCGGAAGACGACGTGCGCAAGCTCGCCGAGCGCATCAAGCGCATGAATCCCCGTGCGCCGGTGAAGCACGTGCATTTCGGCGAGGCGCCGATTGCGGAGATCCTCGACATCCGCGGCTTCAACCTGAACGCCATCCTCGAGCTCGACCCCGAGTTCCTGGTCGATTCGCACCACGAGCACGACGACGAGGTGGCATCCTTCGTCTTTCGCTCCGACAAGCCGTTCGACGGCGACAAGCTGGAGCAGTTTCTCTCCGGCATGATCCAGGTGTACGGGCCCGATCTCCTGCGCTACAAGGGCGTGCTGTGGATGAAGGGAAAATCCGAGCGCGTCGTCTTCCAGGGCGTGCACATGATGATGGGCGGCGACATGGGCAAGCCCTGGGCGAAGGGCGAAAAGAAAGCCTCGATCCTCGTGTTCATCGGCAAGAAGCTGCCGAAGGACCTGTTTATCGCCGGCTTGGAGCAGTGCCTGGCCTGACGGCCGGGCGGGACGCGCTCAGCTCGCCTTCAGGTCGATCTCGACCAGCTCGCGCATTGCGCGGCGCAGGAACATCATCTGCCGCCGGGTGCGGCGGCAGCCAATGCAGATGGCGAGGTGCACCCGCAGCGCCACGCGCTCGCCGAAGGCGAGCTCGCGGTCCAGCCCCTGGGACACGAGACGCGTGGTTTCCTTGCAGGTCAGCATCATTTTCCGAACCAGGTCTGTTGCAGGCAGTCACGCAATGTCATGCGCGCGCGGTACAGCATCACCCAGCAATGGGTCGGGGTGATTTCGAGTTCCTTACAGATCTCGGACGTCTCCAGCCCCAGGTGCTCGCGCAGCATGAAGGCCTGCGCGGTGCGCGCCGGCAGCCGCTCGAGGCACGCTTCGAGCGCGCGGAAGAACTGCGCCTGCTCGAGCGCCCCGTCGGGGTTGCCCCAGCGCGCGGGCCGTTCGCTCCAGTGGCCGTTGCGCTCGAACAGGGCGTCGAAGTCATCCGGCGCGTCTTCGCTTTCCTGGGGAAGCAGCGGCTCACGCGCCTGGCGCCGGATGGCGTCCACGATCTTGTGCTTGAGGATGCCCGTCAGCCAGGTGCGCAGATTGGCGCGCCCGGCGAAGCTGGCCTCGCCGGCGAGCGCCGCCAGGAGCGCTTCCTGCACCGCGTCCTCGGCTGCCGCCGCGTCCCGCAGCTGCAGGCTGGCGAAGCGCAGCAGGTAGGGGCGCAGGGCCTCGATCTGGGCGCGGATATCGGTGGCGGGCGGCATCGGGGAGTAAGGGCGATTCTAAAGGAGGGGGTCTTGAAACCCGGCCGCCCGACCCTACCTATTGGACTCAGGGCCCGGGGCCCGCACGGACAAAGGAGACGCGACATGAGCAATATCACCCGTTTTGATCCATTCAACGACCTGGTCGACGACCTGTTCAAGGGCTTCCTGGTGCGGCCGCTGGCCTACGAGGGGCGTGAGGCCGTCGCCCCACGGATGAAGGTGGACGTGGCTGAAAAGAATGGCGCCTACCTGGTCACCGCCGAGGTGCCGGGCGTGAAGAAGGAAGACATCCACGTCAGCGTCGACGGCGCCCAGGTCACGCTGGAGGCCGAAGTGAAGCAGGAGCGCGAGGTCGGCAAGGACGAGCGCGTGCTGCACATCGAGCGCACCTACGGCAAGGCGATGCGCAGCTTCAGCCTGCCGCAGGAAATCGACGAAGGCAAGGTCGAGGCGAAGTACCGCGACGGTGTGCTGGAACTCACGCTGCCGAAGAAAGCCGCGGCGGCGCGCAAGCAGATCACCGTCCAATAAGTTCGCAGTCGCATCAGGGCAGGGCCGGCGCGCAAGCGCCGGCCCTTTTTTGTTTGTAGAATCGGCGCACCATGAACGCGCCTTCGGACCCGCAGCCGGACGCCGCCCTGAAGGCGCGCATCCTCGCTGAGGCGCTGCCCTACATCCAGCGTTTCCACGGCAAGACCATCGTCGTCAAGTACGGCGGCAACGCCATGACCGACGAGTCGCTGAAGGCGGGCTTTGCGCGCGATGTCGCGCTCCTCAAGCTCGTCGGCATGAACCCGGTGGTGGTGCACGGCGGCGGGCCGCAGATCGAGCAGATGCTCGCGCGCCTGGGCATGAAGGGCGAGTTCGTGCAGGGCATGCGGGTCACCGACCGCGCCACCATGGACGTGGTGGAGATGGTGCTCGGCGGCCAGGTGAACAAGGAGGTCGTCGAGCTGATCAACCAGGCGGGCG
>JAOTWE010000215.1 GCA_029863065.1 Betaproteobacteria bacterium | reverse complement strand
GCCTTTACCGTGTCGAGGTAGTACTCGGCGGGCAGATCCATGACGGCGTTGTATTCGTCGTAGAACTCGCGGTGGCGCTCGGCCGAGTCGTCGTCGCCCTCCGCGAGGTGGTTGAAGTAGTCCAGGTGCGCATTCAGGTGCCGGTCCGGGTTCATGGCGACGAAGCCCAGGTGCTGCAGGAATCCCGGGTACACGCGCCGGTGGTAGCCCGGGTACTTGGCCGGCACGCGGTGGATGACGTGGCGCTCGAACCACGACAGCGGCCGCGTCATGGCGAGGTTGTTGACCGCGGTGGGGCTTTTTCGGGCGTCGATCGGCCCGCCCATCATCACCATGGTCTTCGGCTGCTGCGGCTCGCCGGATTCCGCCAGCAGCGCGATGGCGCAGAGCACCGGCACGGTAGGCTGGCACACGGAGATCACGTGCAGATCGGGCGACAGCAGGCGGATGAACTCGCCGATGGTGTCGACGTAGTCGGCGAGACGGAACGGCCCCGTGGCGAGCGGCACCATGCGCGCGTCCACCCAGTCGGTGACCCAGACGTCGTGCTCGGCGATGAGCGTGCGCACGGTGTCGCGAAGGAGCGTGGCGTGGTGCCCCGAGAGCGGCGCGACCAGCAGGACCTTGGGCGCGGTGCGGGCGCGCGGCGAGGCGGGTTTGAAGTGCAGGAGCCGGCAGAACGGCTTTTCGAGCGCGACTTCGGCGCCGGCCACGCGCCACTCGGGCTTTTCGTAGCGCTGCGTGACGCGCAGGAACAGGTCGTTCGAGGCGGCGAGCTGCTTGGCAAGCGGCGCTTCCACCCAGGGCATGAAGGGATGGGCAAACCAGCCCCGCTGCGCTTCCGCGATCATCCGGAAGGGCGTGAGCCAGGCGTGCTGAGCTTCGTACAGGCTGTAGAGCACGATGCGGCTCCCAATGCCGTTATGACAAGCTGGTTATAGCAGAATTGCCGCGCTGCCGCATTCGCCGAAATCACAGGGAAAACGTATGCTTACCCTGTGCAGACCCTGCTCCGGGTGGCCTTTGCGGCATTAGTGCTCATCGTCATTGCGGCGGCCGGCGGCTATTTCCACCTGCGCCAGTCGCTGCCCCAGGAAGAAGGCGAGGTCCGCCTCGCGGGGCTGGCGAAGCCCGTAGAGGTGCTGCGCGACGGTTACGGCGTGCCGCACATCGCCGCGCACAGCCTCGACGACGCGATGTACGCCCTCGGCTTCGTGCACGCGCAGGACCGGCTCTGGCAGATGGAGATCAACCGGCGCACGGCGGCGGGCCGGCTGGCGGAGATCCTCGGCGAGAGCGCGCTCGAGTCCGACCGGTTACTGCGCACGCTCGGCATCCGCCGCGCCGCCGAAGCGAATTTCAAGCAGCTCGGCGCCGAGACACGCGGCCTGCTCGAGTCCTACGCCGCGGGCGTGAACGCCTTTCTCGGCTCGAGGCCCGTGCTGCCGATCGAGTTCTGGATGACGGGCGTCAACCCCGAGCCCTGGACGCCGGCCGATTCGCTCAGCTGGGTGAAGATGATGGCCTGGGACCTCGGCGGCAACTGGAGAAGCGAGCTGCTGCGCCTGCGCCTTTCGAAGACGCTGTCGAACGCGCGCATCAACGAGCTCCTGCCGCCCTACCCCGGCGAAACCCACCCCGCGATCCCCGAGCTGCAGAAGTTCTACAGCAGCCTGCAGCGCGAAGGCGTGAAAGGGGACAGACCTCATTTTTCTCATCTGCAAATGAGAAAAATGAGGTCTGTCCCCATTTACGCTGGCTCCAACAACTGGGTCGTCTCCGGCGCGAAGAGTGCGACGGGCAAGCCGCTCCTCGCCAACGATCCGCACCTCGGGCTTACCGCGCCGCCGGTGTGGTACTTCGCGCACCTGACCGCGCCCGGAATCGAGGTCATCGGCGCCACGCTGCCGGGCGTGCCGGCGGTCGTGCTCGGGCACAACGCGCACATCGCCTGGGGCGCGACCAACACCGGCCCGGACGTGCAGGACCTGTATCTCGAGAGGCTCGACGGCGCGGGCAATTACCTCACGCCCGAAGGTTCGCGGCCCTTCACGCTGATCGACGAAGTGATCAAGGTGAAGCGCGCGGCCGACGTGCGCCTGCAGGTGCGCGTAACGCGCCACGGCCCGGTGATCTCGGACGTCTCGCGCAGCGCGCTCGAGGCCGCGCCGCGCGGGCACGTCATCGCCTTCCAGTGGACGGCGCTGCGCGAAGACGACCTCACCCTGCAATCGGCGCTGAAGATGGTGCGTGCGCGCGACTGGCCGGAGTTCCTCGCGGCGACGCGCGACTACCATTCGCCGCAGCAGAACTTCGTCTACGCCGATACCGAGGGCAACATCGGCTTCGTCGCCCCCGGGCGCGTGCCGCTGCGCAAGCCCGGGAACGACTTGAGGGGCATGGCGCCGGCGCCGGGCTGGCTGGCGACATACGACTGGGCGGGCTTCATCCCGTTCGCCGAGCTGCCGCACGCCTACAACCCGGCGAGCGGCCAGGTCGTGACCGCCAACCAGCGCATCACGCCGACTGGCTATCCGCACCTTATCTCCAGCGACTGGCAGCCGCCGTACCGCGCCGATCGCATCACCGAGCTGCTGCGCGCGCTGCCCAACCATTCCATCGGCAGCTTCGCGCGCATCCAGGGCGACGTGGTGTCGCTGCCGGTGCGCGAGCTGCTGCCGCGGCTGCTCGCCGTGAAGCCGGCGAGCGAAGAAGCGGGCCGCGCGCTGCAGCTCCTCGCGGGCTGGGACGCATCCATGGCCGCCGATCGAGCCGAGCCGCTCATCCTCTGGGCCTGGTGGCGCGAATTCTCGCGCGCCATCTACGCCGACGAAATGGGCGAAGCGTTTCGCGGCAACTGGCTCACGCGCGCGCAGTTTCTCACCGCGGTGCTCGAGAACCGCAATGGCGAGGCCCGCTGGTGCGACAACGTGCGCACGCGCCCGATCGAGAGCTGCGACACGGTGCTGGCGACAGCGCTCGATGCCGCGCTCGCCGACTTGCGCCAGCGCTACGGCAGCGACATGGCGATGTGGCGCTGGGGCGCGGCGCACGTCGCGCGCCAGGCGCACCGGCCCTTCGGCCGCGTGCCATGGCTCGCGCGCTGGTTCGACATCATCGTGCCCTCGCCCGGCGATCCGTACACGGTGAACGTCGGGCGCAACCGGATGGAAGACGAGGCGCGGCCCTTCGCCAACACGCACGCCGCCAGCCTGCGCGCGATCTACGATCTGAGCGACCTCGACAATTCGCTCTACATCCACTCCGGCGGGCAGTCGGGCAACCTCTTCTCGGCGAACTACAAGGCGTTCACCGAGGCCTGGGCGCGCGGCGAGTACATCCCGATGGTGGTGGACCGCAAGAAGATCGAGGCGGGCGGGGTGAAGCGGTTGGTACTGGCGCCGGCTACAGCTGATAGATGATCGCCCGCACCGGCGTCGGCTTGTAGTCGTTCACCGGGTTGTTCATCTGCGGGCAGTTGGAAATCACCGCGAGCACGTCCATCTCGGCGCGCAGATCGAGATAATCGCCGGGCTTGGAAATGCTCGGCCCCATGTCCATCGCGCCATCGGCGGCGACCGGCACGTACATGAAGAAGTTCAAGTTGGCGGCCATGTCGCGCGGCCCCATGCCGTAGCGGCGCAGCTGGTCGAGGAAGTTCTGCCGGCAGTTCGGATCGTCGGGCTTGCCGTAGCGCCTGCGATTGAGCGCCGAGGAGCAGCAGCCGCCGATCGTGTCGTGGCAGCCGCAGCTGTCCTCGAGCACGGTGAACAGCGGATTGCAGTTCACCGAGTAGAGCACCGTGCCCTTGCCGATGAAGATGCTGCCGTTGATCTTCATCGTGTCGGCGGCGGCGTAGCGATCGTCGTAATCGCGCGCGTTGTAGCAGAGGAAGTCCACCGCCTGGCGGCCTTCGAGGTCGATAATGCGCAGCACCTGGCCGCGCGAGAGCTCGCGGCTCCAGCCGGCGCGCGCCGGGATGATTTCGGACGAAAGCACTATTCCCGGAACTTGTTCGGCCGCGCTCGCCATGACGCGAAGTCTCGCAGGATTACCCGGTTCCGGTACCCCGCCCGCTGGCCGATCCCCCGGGCGCCTCAGGATCTTCCCCCAGCGCCTCGGGCGGGATGTAGCGCCCGCCTTCGGCCACGAGCCGCAGCGCATTCACCATCTCCTTGGGCCCGGTCGACTTGGGGATGAACCCTGCCGCGCCCAACGCCAGGCAGCCGCGAATGGAATTGCGCTCGTCTTCGCTGGAGATGACCGCCACGCGCGCGTCGGGGAACTCCTTGCGGAAGCGCAACAGCGACTCGACGCCGCCACACCCGGGCAAGCCGAGATCGAGCAGGACCAGTTCCGCCGGGCTGTCGCGCATCGATTCGAAGGCCGCCTCGAGACTGCCCGCGAGCCGGACGATCGCATCGGGAACCGCGCGCCCGGCCGCGTTAAGCAGGTACTCGGCCACGACCGGATGGTCGTCGACGATGAGGACGTTCATGGCGGCCTTTGCCTGATCGGAATGCAAGGATTGTTCGCTATTGGTTAAGTCGCGGCAAGGGCTCGCGGCGGGCGGGTCAAGTTGCATTCGATTCGCCCTACAGGCTGAAAATCATTTTCCCAGATATCTCGATTCTTCTGATGTACTTATTGGCGAATCTTTAGCAGAATTTTGCAAGAATCCCGGCGCACGCCAGGGGTCGATACGGGGCGAAGAAATCAGAAGGAAGGGGGAGCCGCCCAATGAAAATGTTCGCACGCGCGGTCGCCGTTGCCGCCCTCGTCCTATTTGCACCGGTTGCCGCGCACGCGCTCGACCGGTCGGAGTGCAAGCAGTACGGCGGCAACACCGATTGCTGGAAGCCGGTCATCGGAGACTGGAAGTACTCCGTCTGCGGCGAGATCGGGACGTTTCTCTCCTACTCGATCGCGGTGTGCACCGCGCAAGGCGGGACCTGGAACGGCTTCGATTGCATCGGGCTGCCCGCGCCCGAGCTGCGGCGGCCGACCTCCGAAGGGGACATGCAGCCCTTTGCGGAAGACATAACCAGATACTGGCAGGGACCCTTTTGCGAGGGCCCGACGGCGGATCCGTACGACTGGGGCGGCGTCTTCTACAGCTTCAACTGCTGGGGCCAGGTCAACGGACCCTCGTACACCCAAGGTTACGAGTCCGGCAATACCACGACGCCGTTCCTGGTTCACGGCAAGAAGTTGAGCGGCACCGCGTGCAGCACTTCGGAATACGCGAACACCTACTCCGGCCATCGCTCGCGTCCCGTGCATTGCAGCTCGCCAGGGGGAGGGGGCGAGGACTTTTATCCAACGACCGGGGGCACGCCGGGACTGTGCTACCTGGGCATCCGCCAGCCCACCAACCCCAAGCAGGAATGCGATGGGTGCAAGTCGTCCGTGCTGCGCGGCAACCCGATCGACGTGAATTCGGGCGTCAAGCACCAGGTCGAACTGGATTACGCGGGGAACGGCCCGCATCCGCTGCGCTTCGAGCGCATCTACAACAGCCGCATT
>JAOTWE010000214.1 GCA_029863065.1 Betaproteobacteria bacterium | reverse complement strand
CACCACCAGGCCGTTGGCCGAATCCGTCGCGATCGAGTCTTCGTTATGCGAGCGCACCATCCCGGGGTCGGTACAGGTCGCGATCTCGAGGGCTTGGCTCAGATCCATGCGCTCAGAGCTCGATGTCGACGCTCTTCGGCGGGCCGCCGGCCCGCACCGCCGGCCTTGGCCGCGCCGCCCCGCCCGCGGCTGCCCGCAGCGCCGCGGCGAACTCCCCGCCCGTCTGGAATCGATCGTCGGGGTTCTTGGCGAGCGCCTTGTCGAGGAACGTCACCAGGCCCGGCGGCACGCGCGGATTGATCGACAGGATGTCGGTGGGCGGTTCGCTGGCGATCTTGAACATGAGTTGCGCCATGGACTCGCCCTCGAACGGCAGCTTGGCGCACAGCATCTGGTACAGGCTTACGGCCAGCGAAAAAAGATCCGAGCGGCCCTCGATCTTCTTGCCGGCGAGCTGCTCGGGCGACATGTACGAAGGCGTGCCCAGCACCATCCCGGTCTTGGTCTTCGAGGAATCGGTGAGCCGCGCGATGCCGAAATCGGTCAGCTTCAGCGTGTCGGTCTCGGCGTGGTACATCATGTTCGCGGGCTTGACGTCCCGGTGCACCACGCCCTGCTTGTGCGCAAAGCCGAGCGCGTCGGCGGCACGCGCGACGATCGACACCGCCTTGTCCGCGGGCAGCAGGCTATTCGCCTTCACGTACGGCGCGAGGTCGCCCCCCTTCAGCAGCTCCATGGCGATGTAGCAGAAATCGTGCTCCTCGCCGGTGTCATAGATGGTGACGATGTTCGGGTGCGACAGGCGCCCGGCAGTCTCGGCCTCGCGGAAGAAACGCTGCTTCACTTCGTCGAGCTCGTCGGCTTCGAACTCCTGCGACAGCGCCATCGTCTTGATCGCCACCTCGCGTCCGATCTTCGGGTCCTTGCCCAGGTAGACCACGCCCATCGCGCCCTTGCCCAGCTCCTTTTGCACTTCGAAGCGGCCGAACTTCGGCTTCTCGCCGGCGGCGAGGTTGAGCGAGCCCCCCGGGTGGCTGGAACCGGCGCCCAGGATTACGGTTTCGGACAGCTGCTTGGCGCGCGACAGCCTCTGCGCCAGGTCCTTGAACTTCGGGTTGTACTCGTGCATGTGGCGGAATACGGACTCCGCCTTGTTGAACTGGCGCTTTCTCTCGAAGTCGAGCGCCAGGTTGTACAGATTGTCCATCACCGCGGCGGACATCGGCACCTGGCGGAATTTGTCCCACGCCAGGTCGAGCTGGCCCTGCGCCTGGTAGGCGATGCCGAGCATGCGGTTCGATTCGGCGGAGGACTCGTCCGACTTCACTTTCGCCGCCTCGGTGACGATGAAGCGCTTGGACACGAGCGCAGCGTGACCGATGACCAGCAGCGTCGCGGGCAGCATGAGCTGCAGCCACATTCCGGCAGAAACCATGAGCGCAAAGTGCGCGCCGACCAGTGCGACAACCAAGGCGCCTGAGGTTAGAAGCGCGGCTCGCGCATTGAACCGCGGCAAGATAACAACCAAGTAGATGCCTATGAGCACGCTGCAGAGCAGCTCAACCCAGTGCCCCCAGGTCGGCGAAACGAAGAAATGCTCCTGCAACAGCGATGACACCGTGTGCGCGAAAAGCGTGACGGACGGCATGCTTGGACTGACCGGCGTAACGAAAAGGCTGCCGAGCCCCGCCGCAGTCGGTCCAATGAGCACGATCTTGTCGCGGTACTTGTCTGCAGGAATCTTCCCGGTGTAGACGTCGTAGAACGAGTCCTCGCTGAATGCCGGCTTGCCATCACGGTCAAGGTAGAAGTACGTATACATTCTTGCTTGTGGATCCGTCTGGGCCTTCAGATTGCCGATGCGTATTCCCTCGCCTGCATTGACCTTAATGTCCGCGGGGCCGAGGTTGAGGCTCTTTGCCACGAGCATCGTGGCAAGCGAGGGGTAATACTCGTCGTAGTAGGTAATCGCGAGGGCTTCCGTGCGAATCGCGCCGTCCACGTCGGGGAAGAAATTCAGGTGTCCGACGGCGGCCGCGGCCTGGCCAATCGGTTCGAAGATCGAGGTATCTACGGCGCTTGTCTGCTCAGGTAGACCTTCCTTTAGCTCTTGCAGTTGAATCGCGTTCTTGCGCAGGAACTCGGGCAGCGGCTCGTCGGACCTACCGCGCGGAATGTCGCGAACAAACAGCACCGGCAGAACGACATTGCCGGCCCTGGAAATGCTGCTCGCCAACTTACGGTCTGTATTGAAGTCCTGCTCCGCCTCCCTCAGGGTCGCCACCAGCTGGGTAGAGTCGGCGTTTGGAGGTGTTCCTGAGGCGGTCGCAGCCTGCGACTGCGTCGACCTTTCGGCAAGATCCAGCAGCTTGGCGATGGTCTGGTTGATCTTCTGATTCTCGGGTTCCGAGAAGAACACTGTAAACCCGATGACCTTCGCCTTTGCCGCGGCGAGCAGGTCTATCATCTTCGCGTGTTTGTCCCGCGGCCATGGCCACCGGCCAATGTTGTCGATGCTGGTCTTGTCGATCGCGATGATGGCGACCTTTTCAGAGGGGGTGCGCGACGTGGCCTGTACCCCCATGTCATAGGCCTTGCGCTCGAGGCTCGGGATGAGGCCGCTAGAGAGATTGAAGATAGCGACGCCAACCACGACGACGAGGCCGAGGAACCAGTCGGTTTTCCAGAACGCCGCTTTCATGCTTGGGCCCTCCCCGATCCGCTATTGTCGTCCCGAGGCGGCCCGGCCCCCCGACAACCCTTGTTGAAACAGCAGTCTTGACCGCATTCTTGCAGTCAAAACTAAGCTGCGTCAAATGTTTACGGATCAGGCGCCGAGGATCTGGCCTGCCTTGATGGAACCCGCAGCAACGAGGTCAGCAGCGGCGAGTTTCTTGCCATCGCCGAGCTTGGCCTTGCCGGCGCGGATGCGGCCGCCCTGGGCGGCGATGACCAGCCGCCCGTCTTCGACGCCGAGCACCTCACCCAGCTTGCCCTTGACGGCGCCGAACGTGCGCACGATCTCCTTGCGGCTGTCGAACAACTGCAGCTTGACGCCGTTCAGGGTCGTCCAGGCGCCCGGCGCCGGATCGCTCCCCCGGATCAGGTTGTGGATCAGGTCGACGTGGCTCGCCCAGTGGATCCTTGCCTCGGCTTCGCGGAACCAGCCTTCGTAGGAGGCCTGCGCCTCGTCCTGCGCGGTTTCCTTGTGCTTGCCGGCGACGACCAGGTCCGCCGCCTCCAGCATCGCCTTCACGCCCATCGGAAACAGGCGCTCGAAGTAGACGTTGCCCAGGGTGTCGTTTTCCCCGATCAGCGCGCGCTTTTGCAGGATCACTGCACCTTCGTCCAGCCCGTCGGTGGGACGAAAGATGCTGAGGCCCGTCTGCTTGTCGCCGCGGCTGATCGGCCAGTTGATCGACGACGGGCCGCGGTATTTCGGCAGCAGCGAGGGGTGATACTGGATCGTGCCGTGCTTGGGCACCTTGACGAACTCCTGCGGCGCGAACTGCAGCACGAAGGCCATGACGCCGATGTCGGCCCCGGCCGCTTGCATGGCCTGGAGGGCCTCCGGCGCGCGCAACGACTTGAACTGGTGCACCTGGAGGCCCTTTTCCTGCGCCGCGGCGCGCAGCGCGTCGGGCCGTGCGCCCTCCTTTTCTGGCGCGCAGAACACGGCGACGACCTGGTCGCCGCGCGCGACAAACGCCTCGAGCACGGCCTTGCCGAAATCCTGCTGCCCGACGATGGCGATCTTCATCAGGCGACCTTCTTCGGCGGGACGGAGAAGGCGCCGGCGCTCTTCAGCGTGCCGATCTTCGCCTCGTCGTAGCCCAGCACTTCCTTCAGCACCTCGGCGGTATGCTCGCCGAGCGTCGGGCTGCGCCGGATCACCGCAGGAGAGGCCGACAGCTTGATCGGCATGCCGACGTTCCACCACTTGCCGCGCTGCGGGTGATCGAGCTCGACCCACATCTCGCGGCCGCGCACGTGCTCGTCGGTGGCGAGATCCTCGGTGCTCATGATCGGGCCGCAGGGCACATCCAAAGGATTGAGAATCGCCATCAGCTCGCGCTTGGTGTGCTGCTCCGCAAACTTGTTGATCAGCGTCCACATCAGCTGCTGGTTCTTGCGCCGCTCGCCGATGGTGGCGAAGTGCGGGTCGCTGGCGAGCTCGGGCATGCCGATCTCGGGTCCGATGCGCTTCGCCAGCGCCGCCCACACCGCTTCCTGCACGACGATGTACAGCCAGTCGTTGGCGCCGTGCGGCTTGCAGTGGATCGCGTTGCCGAGCTGCCCGCCGCCCGAGTCGTTGCCCGCGCGCGGCACCTCGCCCATGCCCTGGTAGGTGGGCACGGAATATTCCGGCATGTCGCCGCGCGTCAGGCGCTGGTGGTCGCGGAACTTGACGCGGCACAGGTTCATGACGCCGTCCATCATCGCCACTTCGACATACTGGCCCTGGCCGGTGCGATCGGCCTGGCGCAGCGCCGCGAGCAGCCCGATGGCGAGGTGCAGTCCGGTGCCCGAGTCGCCGATCTGCGCGCCGGTCACGAACGGCGGACCGTCGGGCACGCCGGTCGTGCTCATCGCGCCGCCCATCGCCTGCGCCACGTTCTCGTAGGCCTTGAAGTCGGCGTACGGCCCGCTCGAGCCGAAGCCCTTGATCGAGCCCATGACGATCTTCGGATTGAGCTCGTGGATCTTCTCCCAGGTGAAGCCGAAGCGATCGAGCACGCCGGGGCCGAAGTTTTCCATGATCATGTCGCACTTCTTCAGCAAGTCGACGAACACCTGCTTGCCCTCGGTGCTCTTCATGTTGACGGTGATCGAGCGCTTGTTGCAGTTGAGCATCGTGAAGTAGAGCGAGTCCGCGTTCGGCACGTCGCGCAGCTGCCCACGCGTGGCGTCGCCCTGCGGGTTCTCAAACTTGATCACGTCCGCGCCCATCCAGGCGAGCAGCTGGCTGCATGTCGGTCCCGCCTGGACATGCGTCATGTCCAGAATGCGAATTCCCTTGAGTGCTTCCATACCGATCTCCAGAAACCTATTTCTTTTTCGCGCTCGGATTCAGACTCGTGATACGACCGCTTTCGGTGCCGGCGGTTTCATCGATCACGGCGTTGATGAGCGTGGGCTTGCGCGAACGGATGGCGTCTTCCATCCCTTTGCGCAGCTCTGCCGGCGTCTTGGCGTAGACGCCCACGCCGCCGAAAGCCTCCATCAGCTTCTCGTAACGCGCGTCTTTGACGAATACCGTGGGCGCGACGTCGCCACCCCTCGGGTTGACGTCGGTGCCCTTGTAGACGCCGTTGTTGTTCAAGATCACCACGCACACGGGCAGGTTGTAGCGGCAGATGGTCTCGACTTCCATGCCGGAGAAGCCGAACGCGCTGTCGCCCTCGATCGCGATCACCGGCTGCTTGGTGACCACGGCCGCGGCCACGCAGTAGCCCATGCCGACGCCCATGATGCCCCAGGTGCCGACGTCGATGCGCTTTCGCGGCTTGTACATGTCGACGATGCTGCGCGTGAAATCGAGCGCGTTGGCGCCCTCGTTGACGAACATCGCGTCCGGGTTCGCC
>JAOTWE010000213.1 GCA_029863065.1 Betaproteobacteria bacterium | reverse complement strand
TTACCGGGGGCGGCAGCCGCGCGCTGCGCGTGGACGAGCTGTGCCGGCTCGCCGCCGAGCGCTTTCCCGGCATGCTGCCGAACGCAGCCGAGCTGGCGGCGGAGGCGAAGTTACCGCAGCGAGACAAGCGGGGACTGGAGAAGACGCAGGGACGGTTTCTCGGCGCGGTGCTCGCCGACCCGCGGGCTGGCGAGCATCTTTGCCGATCGATGCTCCTGCCGCGCGAAGATTCGCGCAAGCACCTGGCGCAATTTGAAGCGAAAGGCGAGCTCGAGCTTGCCGGCGCGCACCTCGCGCGCCGGGGCAAGGCGGCGATCCTCACCCTGCGCAACCCGCGATTTCTCAACGCCGAGGACGAAACGACGCTCGACGGCACCGAGATCGCGGTGGACGTCGCGCTGCTCGATGCGAACTGCGAGCTCCTCGTGCTGCGCGGCGACCGGGTCGAGCACCCCAAGCATGCCGGCAGCCGCGTGTTCGGCGCCGGCATCAATCTCACGCATCTGTACCAAGGAAAGATCAGGTACCTGTGGTACCTGATCCGCGACCTCGGCTTCGTCAACAAGCTCTACCGCGGCCTGGCGTTGCCCGGCGTGCACCCCGAGGAGGACAGCCGCGAAAAACCGTGGGTGGCGGCGGTGGAAAACTTCGCCATCGGCGGCCACTGCCAGATCCTGCTGACCATGGACTACGTAATCGCCGCGGAGGACGCCTACATGACGCTGCCCGCGCGCAAGGAAGGCATCATCCCGGGCGCCGCGAACCTGAGGCTGCCGCGCTTCGTCGGCCCGCGCGTCGCGCGCCAGGCGATCCTCGCCGGGCGGCGCCTGGACTGCAACTCGCCCGAGGGCCGCAGGATCTGCGACGAAATCGTCAAGGCCGCGGAAATGGATCAGGCCGTCGAGCGCACCATTGCGCTGCTGACGGATTCGGGCGTCGTCAGCGCCGCGGGCAACCGCCGCGCGCTGCGCTCGGGCGAAGAGCCGCTCGATACTTTCCGGCGCTACATGGCGGTGTACGCGCGCGAGCAGGCCGTGTGCCACTTCAGCCCGGCGCTGATCGCCAACCTGGAAAAGCACTGGGACGCGGCGAACCGCCGCGGTTGAGCTAGGCGAGCAGGAACTCGCGCACGATCGCGATCTGATCCGCGTGCAGCAGCGTCGGCGCGTGGCCGATGCCGGGCAGCTCCACCAGCTTCGCCTTCGGCCCGCGCTGCGTCATCGCCTCGGCGGTGGCCCTGGACAAGAGGTCCGACTGCGCGCCGCGGATGACGAGCGTCGGGCAGCGCACCGCGTCCCACACCGGCCACAGCTCGAGGTCCTTTTCGGGCATCTGCCTGCGGAAAGGCTCCGCGATCTTCGGGTCGTATTGGAAGCGGTAGCTGCCGTCGGCGTTCTTCCTCAGCACCACCTCGGTGAGAAAGCGCCACTCGGCGTCGCTGTGCGGCCCGAAAGGCGCCGCCACCGCGCGGATCACCTGCTCCGCGGCCTCCACGTTGGGGAAGTTCGGCGCCGCACCGAGGTACTGGCCGATGCGCTCGAGCGCCGCCTTGGCGATCACCGGCCCCGCTTCGTTCAGCACCAGCTTCGCCACTGGCGAATCCGGCTGCGCGGCGAGCGCCATGCCGATCAATCCGCCCATCGAGGTGCCGACCCAATGCACGCGCTCGACGTCGAGCCGCGCGATGAGCGTCACCATGTCGGCGACGTACTGCGGGACGCCATAGAGCATCGGATCGGCGAGCCACCCGGAGTCGCCGCGCCCGGCGACGTCCGGGCACACCACCCGGTAGCGCCCGCAGAGCGCGCGCGCCAGGTTGTCGAAGTCGCGCGCGCAGCGCGTGAGGCCGTGCACGCAGATGAGCACGTCGGGATTCGCCGCGTCGCCCCACTCCAGGTAGGCGATGCGGTGCAGTCCCGCCGCCGAGGCGCACTGCACGCGCCGCTGCCGCGGCACCACTGCTACGCCGGGCTGCGGTCCCCGGTCCACTTGTCCACCAGCCGCCCGGCCTCGATGGCCGCGCCGCCGCGCGCGCCGTCCTTGTCCCACTCGACTTCGACGCGCAGCTCCTCGAACGCGCGCGTCGCCTCGACGAACGCCGGAAACGGAATGCCGCGGGCGATCTCGAAGCGGTACTCGAGCTCGCCCGGGCGATGGTGCTCGGTGTAGTTCTCGGCGTCCATGTCGCGCACCATCAGAAAGCGCACGCGCTCGCGGAAATCCTCGAAGCGCCCGGCGTCGCCGGTGACGCGCACGATCGCCGTGTACGCCATCAACCGCTGTACTTGAACGACAGCGCGAGCCGCGTGCGGAACTGCGTCACCTTGCCGTCCTCGACCTTGACGTCGAGCTTGGTGACTTCCGCGATGCGCAGGTCGCGCAGCGACGCGGAGGCGGTCTTCACCGCGCTCTTCGCCGCTTCCTCCCACGAGGTGGGACTGGTGCCGATTACCTCGGTGACTCGATAGACCGCGTTGTCGCCTTTTGCCATGAGCTCCTCCAGGAAGTTTGGCGGCAGATCCGCCGCTCGGCCAGTTTACGCCGGAGGCGCGGGGACGTGCCAGTAGCGGGCGCGCCGCGCGCGCTCGGCGAGCGCCGCGGCGCCGCCCGGGCCGAGGCGCACGGTGACGGCGCCGTCGCGGTCGGTGCGCCACAGAGCCGCGCCGGCGTCCTTGTAGCGCTCAAGGACCGCCGCCGCCGGATGGCCGAAGCGGTTGCGGTAGCCGGCGGAGGCCACCGCGAGGCGCGGTTGCACCGCGGCGAGCAACGGCGCCGAGGACGAGCTGCGGCTGCCGTGATGCGGCACGAGCAGCGCCTCGGCGCGCGCCTCGCCTTCGAGCGCGATCGCCAGCTCGGCCGCGCGCTCGATGTCGCCGGTGAGGAGCATCGCCGAGTCGCCCGCGCTCACCCTCAGGACGCAGCTCTCGTCGTTGCGCCGCCGTGCCGGGCGCTCGGCCGACGGATGCAGCAGCTCGAAGCGCACGCCGTCCCACGCCCAGGACACGCCGCGCAGGCAGCGCCGCGGCGCCGACGCCAGGACGAGAAGCGGATGGTGCTCGGGCAGCGAGTGCAGGAGCGCATCGGCTTCGAGATACTCCAGGATCGAGAGCGCGCCGCCGATATGGTCGCCGTCGTCGTGCGTGAGCACGAGCGCGTCGAGCCGCACCACGCCGAGCGCGCGCAGTGCGGGTGCGACGATGCGCTCGCCGCTGTCGGTATCGCCATAGGCGGGGCCCGTGTCGTACAGCAACGCGTGGCGCGCCGTGCGCACCAGGACCGCGAGCCCCTGGCCAACGTCGAAGGTCGTCACCCAGGCTTCGCCCGGCGCCGGCGCCGGCGCTGGCAGCGCCACGGCGGGCAGCATGAGCGCGGCGCCGCAAGCGCGCCAGGGAAAACCGCGCGGCAGGAGGATCCACACCACGCCGGCGAGCGCGAGCAGCGTCGCCCAGAGCGGCGGCACGTGCTGCTGCCAGAGCGCCGCCGGCAGCGACGCGCACCATTCGAGGTAGGCGAGAAGGCCGAGCACGAGCCATTGCGCGACGTGCAGCAGCGCGTCCGCCGGCACCAGGGCGGCGGCAAGCGCGAGCGGCGTGATCACCACCGACACCAGCGGGATGGCAAGCGCGTTGGCGAGCGGTCCCGCCACCGACACCTGCGCAAAGAGAAACAGCGCCGCCGGCGCGAGCCCCAGGGTGATGGCCCACTGCACGCGCAGCCATTGCCGCCAGCGCGGCTCCGGCTGCGTCCAGCCGGTGCCGACGTAGAAGATGAGCGCCACCGCGCCGAAGGACAGCCAGAACCCCGGCTGCAGCACCGCCCAGGGATCGAGCGCGCTCACCGCGGCGAGCGCAAGGGCGAGCGTGCGCGCGGGCGAGGCAATGCGCCCGGACCAGAGCGCCAGCGCCACCACGCTCACCATATAGAAGGTGCGCTGCGCCGGCACGGCGAAGCCGGCGAGCAGCGTGTAGGCGAAAGCCGCGGCAATTGCCGTCGCGGCGCCGGCCTTTCGCGCCGGCAAGACGAGCGCGAGCCGCGGCACGCGGCGCCACAGCGCCGACACGAACCCGGCGAAAAGCCCCGAGACCAGCGTCACGTGCAATCCGGAGATGCTCATCAGGTGCGTGACGCCGGTGCGGCTGAAAAGGCGCCATTCCTCGTTGGCGATGGCGCGCTGCTCGCCGACGGCGAGCGCGGCAAGGATGCCGGCGGCGGGCGTCTCGCCCAGCACCGCCTTGAAGCGCTCGCGCACCGCGGCGCGCGCCTGCGCGACGCGGTCGGCAATGCTGTTGCGCTCGCCGATGCGGCGCGCGCTGCCGGCGTCACGCACATAGCCGGTGGCGCCGATGCCGCGCTCGATGAGCCAGGCCTCGTAATCGAAGCCGTGCGGATTGAGCGGGCCGTGCGGGTGCTTCAGGCGCAGCTTTAGCAGCCAGCGCTCGCCCGGCTGCAGGTCGGGCGGCGCGTCGCCTGTGGGGCTGCGATACCAGGAAAGGCGAAGCTTGTTCGGCAGGGGCGCGGAAGACGACTCGGGCTCGAATTCGAAGCGCAGGCTGCGCTCGCTTGCCGCGGGCAGTCCGGAGACAACGCCGGCGACCTCGAGGTCCTTGCCTTCCAGTTCCGGTGCGAGGCGATCGGCAAGGTGCAGGTGCGCCATGCCCGCCGCCCAGAGAAAGCCCGCCGCGAACGCCATGGGCACGACGAACGCGTGGCGCCACATCGCCAGCGCCGCGCAAGCCGGCAGTGCGGCGAGCCAGAGCGCCGCCGGCAAGGCCGCCTGCTGCTGCAGGAGCAGCACACCGGCGGTAAACGCGAGCGCGGCCGCGGTCATCTAGAATCAACGCGCCGGCTTCATGCCGGATGACCCGATGCCACGCAAGTTCATCAGGAAGTACCTGCCGAGTGCCGCCGAAGTTCGCGGCAATCGCCTGGTGGCGATGTTCGGCGGCCTGCTGCATGACCCGAACCTGTGGCACCTCAACCGCGACTCGGTCGCCGGCGCGGTGGCGATCGGCCTGTTTGCCGGGCTGGTGCCCGGGCCGCTGCAGATGCTGACCGCGCTCGCGCTTGCCATCCCGCTGCGGCGCAACCTGCCGGTGGCGCTGCTGACGACGTTCTATACCAACCCCTTGACGATCGTGCCGCTGTATCTGCTCGCCTACGGCTACGGCAGCCTGCTCCTCGGCGGCGGCCACGCCAGGCCCCGCATCGAGCCCTTCGGCATGGACTGGGGACACTTCCTCGATTCCATGGTGCGGCTCGCCGACTGGACGCTCGCGCTCGGCAAGCCGCTCGCGGTCGGCCTGGTGGCGCTCGGGCTGACGCTGGCCCTGCTCGGCTACGTCGCGGTGCAGCTCGGCTGGCGCGCCTACGTCATCCTCGCCTGGCGCTCGCGCCGCGCGAAGCGGCGCAAGTAAGCTACTTGTTTCGCAACACCCCGTCGCGCAGCTCGAGCACGCGCTCGGCGCGCGCGGCGAGCGCGGTGTCGTGGGTGACGATGACGAAGGCGGTGCCGCGCGCGGCCGAGAGCTTCATCATCGCCTCGAACACCTCGTCGGCGGTGTGCGTATCGAGGTTGCCGGTGGGCTCGTCGGCGAGCAC
>JAOTWE010000212.1 GCA_029863065.1 Betaproteobacteria bacterium | reverse complement strand
ATGCGTGCCCCGGGACGCCCAAAGGCACGCATCAGCCCGCTTTCGCATCCGGGGCGTATAAGATAAGGGTCCCAAAAGGAGGCAGGCATGGGTCCGACCGAGACTCGGGTTTCCACCGCCTCGCGCGCGTCGGGCTTCACGCTGCTCGAACTGCTGGTGGTGGTCGTGATCATCGGCGTGCTGGCGGGCTTCGTCGCGCCGCGCTATTTCGGCCAGGTCGGCAAGTCGGAAGTCAGCGTCGCCAAGGCGCAGATCGACGCGCTCGAGAAGGCGCTCGACCAGTACCGCCTCGACGTCGGCCACTACCCGGGCAAGGAGCTCGGGCTCAAGGCGCTGGTCGAGCGCCCGCCCAGCGAGCCGAAATGGAACGGCCCATACCTGCGCAAGGACGTGCCGCTCGACCCCTGGGGCAAGCCTTATGTGTACAAGATCCCGGGCGAGAAGTCGGAGATCGAGCTGCTCTCCTACGGCAAAGACGGCCAACCCGGCGGCAGCGGCGAAGCTGCCGACATCACCAACCGGTAGGCGCCGATGCGTTTCCAACTGAAGGCGGTCGGGCCCGACGGCGCGGTCGAGATGCTGGATTTCCAGGCGCCCGACGAGGCGACCGCGGTGCAAAGCGTCGAGGGCCGCGGCTACACGGTGCTCAGCGTGCGCGGCCGGCGCGCGCTCGGCTGGCGCGGCGGGGACGCCCGCTTCCCCCTCGTGCTCTTCAGCCAGGAGCTGCGCGTGCTGCTCAACGCCGGACTGCCGCTGCTCGAGTCGATCGAGACGCTGGCGGAAAAGGAGCGCAGCGGCGAAGCACGCGCGTTGCTCGGGCGTCTCGCCACTGCCCTGCGCGAGGGCCGGCCGCTGTCCGCGGCGCTCGAGCAGTTCCCGCGCGCCTTCCCGCCGCTCTACGTCGCCACCGTGCGCGCCGCCGAGCGCAGCGGCGACCTCGCACCGTCGCTCGCGCGCTACGTCGGCTACGCCACGCAGCTCGAGGCGATCCGCAAGCGCGTCGTCAACGCCTCGATCTATCCGCTGCTGCTCATCGCCGTCGGCGGCATGGTGGGCCTGTTCCTGCTGCTTTACGTCGTGCCGCGCTTTGGCCACATTTACGCCGAGCGCGGCGCCGATCTGCCGCTCTTTTCCCGGCTGCTGCTCACCTGGGGTCAGGCCGTCGATCAGCACGCCGTCATCGCGCTCGCGTTGATCGCGGCGCTCGTCGCTCTCGGCGTCTATGCCTTTCGCTCGTTGCCCATCCGGGCGGCGCTCGCGAACGCCCTCTGGCGCCTGCCGGCGGTGGGCGAGCGCCTCAAGGTCTATCAGCTTGCCCGCTTCTACCGCACGATCGGCATGCTGGTGCGCGGTGGCATGCCGCTGGTGGCGGCGCTCGAGATGGGTGCCGACCTCCTGCACCCGCTGTTGCGCGAACGCCTGCGCGCCGCACACCGCGCCATCAGCGAGGGCGGCAAGCTTTCACAGTCCATGGACCAGAACGGCCTCACCACGCCGGTGGCGATGCGCATGCTGGCGGTCGGCGAGCAAAGCGGCAACATCGGCGAGATGCTCGAGCAGATCGCCGCTTTCCACGACGAGGAGCTGGCGCGCTGGGTCGACTGGTTCACGCGCCTGTTCGAGCCGATCCTGATGGCCCTGATCGGCCTGGTGATCGGGGTGATCGTGATCCTGATGTACATGCCGATCTTCGAGCTGGCGGGAAACGTGCAATGAGCGCCGTGCTGGAGCCGATCGGCGCCGCCGAGATCGCGCTGGCGCGCGCCGCCGCCGCCGCGGGGCGGCGCCGGCTGGTCGACGCGCTCGAGGAGGCGCTCGGCCTCGACCCGGACGCATTCACCGCGCGCCTCGCGGCGACGCTGCGGCTCGAGGCCCTGCGCATGGACGCCTTGCGTCGCCTCGCGCCCGCTTTCGATGTGCTGCCGTTTGCCGAATGCGCGCAACGCAGCTGCGCGCTGCTGCACGGCGAGGGCGAGCTGCTGCTCGCCTTCGACGACCCGTTCTCAAGCGAGCTGCAGGCCTGGGCCGAGGAACGCATTGCGCAGCCCTTCAGCTGGCGCCTCGCGCACCGCGGCGACCTGGTGGCGTTCCTGGCCAAGCACGAGGAGTCGCTGCGCGCGCTCGACGAGGTGCGCGGCGACAGCGCCGCCGGCCCGGAGGAGCGCGGCCGCGTCGAGGACCTGTCGCTGAAGGCGATCGGCGACGAGGCGAGCGAGGTGGTACGCCTGGTGCGCTCGACGCTGCGCGACGCGCTGATGAACGGCGCGAGCGACGTGCACCTGGAAACGGTACCCGCCGGCCTGACGATCAAGTTCCGCATCGACGGCATTCTCTCGCAGGTCAAACTGATCCAGGACGCCAAGCAGGCCGAGCAGGCGATCGCGCGCGTCAAGGTGCTCGCCGAGCTCGACATCACCGAGCGGCGCGTGCCGCAGGACGGCCGCTTCAAGGCGCTCGAGCGCGGCCGCAGCGTGGACTTCCGCGTCTCGATCATGCCGAGCATCCACGGCGAGGACGCCGTGCTGCGCGTGCTCGACAAGCAGTCGCTGTACGAGGCCACGCAGCAGCAGCTCTCGCTCGATTCTCTGGGCCTCGAGCCCGACGACGTGAAGAAGCTGCGGCGCCTCTCGCGCGAGCCCTACGGCATGCTGCTCGTCACCGGGCCCACCGGCAGCGGCAAGACCACTACGCTCTATGCCGCGATCAGCGAAATCAACAGCGGACAGGACAAGATCATCACCATCGAGGACCCGGTCGAGTACCAGCTCGCCGGCGTGCTGCAGATCCCGGTGAACGAAAAGAAAGGCCTGACATTCGCGCGCGGGCTGCGCTCGATCCTGCGCCACGACCCCGACAAGATCATGGTGGGCGAGATCCGCGACCCGGAAACCGCCAACATCGCGGTGCAGTCGGCCCTTACCGGGCACCTGGTGTTCACCACGGTGCACGCCAACAACGTGTTCGATGTCATCGGCCGCTTCATGCACATGAATGTCGACCTCTACGGCTTCGTGTCGGCGCTCAACGCGATCCTGGCGCAGCGCCTGGTGCGCATGGTGTGCCCGCACTGCGCCGCAGCCGAACAGCCGGACGCCGTCCTGCTGGCGGAATCCGGGCTCAAGAAGGTGAACTGCAAGGGATGGAATTTCCGCGTCGGCCGCGGCTGCCGCGAATGCCGCGGCTCGGGTTACAAGGGACGCAAGGCGATCGCCGAGCTCATGATCCTGACCGACGAGCTGCGCGAGCTGATTACCGGCCGGGCACCGGTGCGCCAGCTGCGGGACGCGGCGCGCCGCTCCGGTACGCGCTTCCTGCGCGAAGCGGCCTTCGACGCGGTCAAGGCCGGCGCAACGACACTTCAGGAGATCAACCGTGTCACGTTTGTTTCCTGAGCGCGTGCTCGTCAGCCTGTCGAGCGCCGAAGTGGCGCTCGGGACGCGGCGCATCGCTTGCGACCCTGCATACGGCCCCGAACCGTGGCAGGGCGCGCTCGCGGCATTGAGGAGCATTCAATTCACGGAATGGACGCGCGTCACGGTGGCGCTGTCCAGCGCCTTCGTGCGCTACGCGCTCGTGCCCCGCAGCGACGCGCTGGCCGGCGAGGCCGAGGAGCAGGCGTACGTGCGGCACCACTTCGCCAAGGTGCACGGCGAGCGCGCGAAGTCCTGGGTGTTTCGCTGGAGCGAGGGGCTGGCGAGCGCCATCGACCAGCGTCTGCTCGAAGGGCTGAAGGCGAGCTTCCCGCCGCAGGGCAAGGCGCGGCTGGCGTCCGTGCAGCCCGCCCTGATGCTGGCCATCAACCGCTGGCGCGGCGAATTTCCCGCCACCGGCGCCTGGCTGGTGCTCGCCGAGCCCGAGCGCGCCTCGGCGGCGTTGCACGACGGCAGCGGCTGGCGCTCGGTGCAAAGCGCAAAGGGCGCCTGGCTCGATGTGCTCGAGCGCGAGCGCCACCGCGTGGCGGGCGCGGTTCCGGAACTGGTGCTGCTCGCCGGCGCCGCCGCGCCGCGCGGCGACGCAGTGCCCGCTGACGGATGGAAATACCGCGAGTTGCCGGCATGAAGCCCGCCCGCGTCAGTCTCGACTACGTTGCCGCCGCGCCCCGGTCCTGGTGGCTGGGCGTGCTGGTTCTCGCGATTTCGCTCGCCGTGGCGGGGCAGCTCCTGCTGCGTTACCGCGACGCGCAAACCGAGCTGGCGCGGCTCGAGACGACGGCCGGCCTGGTGGGGCCGCAGCAGCGGCCGGCCCGCGGTGCGTCCAAGGAGCGTCTGGACGAAGAGGTGCGCAACGCCGAGACGGTGGTGCGGCAGCTCGCGCTGCCCTGGGGCACGCTGGTGCAGGCGATCGAGCAGGCGGCGACGCGCGACGTCGCGCTGCTGCAACTGCAACCCGACGCCGACCGGCAGCTGCTCAAGTTGACCGCGGAAGCGCGCAATCGCGAGGCGATGTTCGACTACGTGCGCAGGCTGGGATCGGCGAACAGTCTTTCGGAAGTCCACGTGGTGAGCCACCAGGTGCAACGCGATGATCCGCGCCGGCCGGTCCAGTTCTCTGTGCAGGCATCGATGAAGGGCGCGCAATGAGGGCGCGCGTCAACGCCTGGCTGCGCCGGCTTGGCGCTCCCGGAGTGATCGGCATCGGCGTGCTGCTCGCCTGCGCCGGGTTCTGGGTATCTGCCCTGCAACCGCTCCAGGCCGAGCTTGCCGCGCAGCGCCTCGCGCTGGAGCGCCTGCACACGCGCTCGCCGTTGCAGCCGGTCTCGATCGGCGGGCGCGAGGCGGAACTGCGCCGCTTCCAGAACCTGTTTCCGCCTGCCACCAGTCTGACCAGCGAGCTCGAGCGCCTGCACCGCCTCGCGCGCCGCGCGGGCCTCGACCTCGCGCAGGGCGAGTACCGGCTCGAGCGACGGCCCGCCGGGCTGTGGGCCTACCGGGTCCTGCTGCCGGTGCGCGGCAGCTACCCGCAGCTGCGCGACTTCGTCGCCGCGGTGCTGAAAGACATGCCGGTGGCCTCGATTGACGCGTTACGCTTCGAGCGCAAGAAGGCACTCGACAGCCAGCTCGACGCCCAGATCCGACTGACTGTCCATGTCCGGCCCGCAGGGGAGTGACGATGAAAACCAAGCTCGCCATCTGCTGTCTGATGCTCGCCGCCTGCGCGGGGTTGTCGACGCCCGTCGAGGAAGCCCGCAAGCGGTTCGGCGAGGGCCGCGGCGAAGAAGCACTTGCCTTGCTGCAGCAGGCGGCGCGCGAAACCAACGACGCCGCCGTGCGCGGCGAGTATTTCCGCCTGCGCGACCTGCTGGTCGCGCAATGGCTGGCGCAGGCCGAAGTGCTGCGCGCCTCCGGCCAGTTCGATGCCGCCGAGACGCTGCTGCGGCGCGTGCAAACGCACGATGCCGGCAACGCGCGCGCCGCGAGCGGCCTCGTTCAGCTCGACACCGATCGGCGCCACCGCGCGGCGATCGCGGCGGCCGAACAGCTCGCAAAGGGCGGCAGGTTGCTGGAGGCGCAGGACCTGCTGCGCCCCGTGCTGGCCGCCAACCCGCAACAGCGCGACGCGCGGCGCCTGCAGCGCGCCATCGACGACAAGCTGGTGAAGCCCGTG
>JAOTWE010000211.1 GCA_029863065.1 Betaproteobacteria bacterium | reverse complement strand
GAGACGCTCGGCGGGCGCGCGCAGTACAAGGACCTCCTGCAGCGCCACGGCGCCGGCATGGCGATCATGGACATCGCCTGGTGCGGCGGCATCTCGGAGGCGCGCAAGATCGCGGCGATGGCGGAGGCCTGGCACGCGAGCGTGGCGTTCCACGACTGCACCGGCCCCGTCGTGCTCGCCGCCTCCACGCACCTCGCTCTGAATGCGCGCAACTGCTTCGTCCAGGAAATCGTGCGCGCCTTCTACTACGGCTGGTACGGCGAGCTGGTCACCGCGCTGCCCCCCATCCGGAACGGCCGCATCACCGTGCCGACCGGTCCGGGGCTGGGACTGAAGCTCAATCCGGACCGCTTCAAGGCGAAGGACGTGCGCCGGCGGATGAGCAAGTGATGCATCATGGGAGGTGATGCCGCGACGTACCCCGTGGATCGCACTCATTCTCGCGCCCATCGCGTTGTGGGCGGTAGTGATGGCGTGGAACCGCGTGCTGCTGCCCCTGAGCGTGACGCTGTGGCGCAGCGAGACCGCCGTACGGGCGCGCCTCGCCGTTGGCGGCCCCGACATGCGCGCCAAGGCGATGCGCGAGGCGGCCTCCGCGAAGGCGCTGCACGCATCCACCGTCGCGACGTTGCTCGAGTCCGCGCGCTCGGAGCGTAATCCCATGGTCCGGGCGGCTGCATTGCGCAGCCTGGGCACGATCGGCGAGCGCCAGCCGCTGCCCGAGGGCGCGACCACGCTTTTTGGCGAACTGATCCTGAACGAGCGCGACGACGCGCTGCTCTCCGCGGCACTCGAGGCAGCGGGGAAGGCCGCTGCGAACAATCGCATCGATGAAACCATCCTGCGCCGCCTCGCCATGCTGCTGGCGGAAGAGCGCCTGCGATGGGTGATCCCCGCCGCGATCGAGGCGCTCGGACGCATTGGCGCGGCGCAGCCGCTGCCCGAGGACGTGTTCGGCGTCCTGCACGCGCGCTTCATGCAAGACAAGAGAGACGGAGAACGCGAAGACCTGGCGCGCGCCTTCGCCGCCATCGCCGCGGGCCAGAAATTGCCCGTGCCGGTGCTCGATGCGCTTGCCGCGACGCTGGCCGGCGAGCGCAATTACCGCATTCGCGCGCACGCCGTGTATGCGCTCGCTCGATCGAGCGCCCACTACCCGCAGGCACAGGCGCTGCTCGCGACCGCGAGCGAGGATAAGGACCGGCACGTGCGCGACGCCGTCGCGCACAGCCGGCGGGTTGCCGAGGCGCAGCAGCTGTTTGCCAACCGCACGCCGATGCAGGTGGCGCTCGATACCACGCTGCCCGTGCAAGCGCGCCTGCAGGCAATGGGCCCGCTGCAAGCGAACCGCAATGACGCCGAGTGGCGCGCGGGCGTGCTCAGGCTCGCGCGCGACGGCGAACCGCGCATCGCGGCGGCTGCGCTCGAGCTGTTTCCTCATATCAGCGGCGGGGCAAACGATCCGTTCGACAAGGGCGCGCTGATTCCACAGCTCGGGGCGGCGATGTCGCATGCGGACCCGCAGGTTCGGCGCGGCGCCTACGGCACGCTCGGCCGGCTGTTCGTCACCCGTCCCGGATACCGGGATCTCGCGCGGGAGTTCAGGGAGCAGCTCGAGGCGGGCGCGCAGGATTCCGACGCGAGCGTGCGCACGATCGCGCTCGCCACGATGATGCGCGCGAACCCCGGAGAGGCGGAGCGCGAGGCGATCGTCAAGCGCGGCCTGGAGGACGCGGATCCGATCGTTCGCCGCAGCGTCGCGGGCTGGCTCGGCTCGCCCAAGACCAAGACCGCCGAACGCGAGGCGCTGCTCGCCCGCGCGCTGGGAGACCCCGAAGCGGAGGTGCGCCGCTCGGCCGCGGCGGCGCAGAAACAATGGGAGGCCCGTGAGCGCAGCTGGCCGGTCAAAATGTGGAACCTGTGGCAGGCGGGCGAGCATGCCAAGGTCGGACTCCAGGCGCTCACCGCGGTGACGATCGCGGCGCCGGTCCTGGTCGGCTTCGCTTATTTCATCTACTTCATGGCGCGACTGCTGACTTACCTGTTCGAGCGGCGCTGGCGCGCGCTCGCGGTGCTGGCGGTGATGGCGGCGTGGGCGGCGGCAAGCTACGGCATGTTCCTGCTGTATTTCATGGCGGGCCACGCCGGCCGGCTGGACGCCTGGCAGGCGCTGCAGCTTGCCGGCCTGCTGTGGCTCGCGATTACGCTGTACGCGGCCGCGGGCTGGGGACTGCACTACGCGGTGCGGCGCTAGCCGCCGAAGCGGCCGCCGCGCTCAACTGATTTCAACACCCTGTTACGCATCATTCGCCCGGGGCTTTTCCGCCTCCAGCAGCGAGGGCGTGACCCGGACGCACCTGCTGTCGCCCTGGCCGAGGCGGCAGCGGGGAAACGCCCGTTCCGCAATGCGGCTTACTTCTTCATCTTGTCATTGGTCATCGCGTCCTTCTTCATCGCGTCTTTCTTCATGTCGTCTTTAGCCATCGCGTCTTTCTTCATGGCATCTTTCTTCATGCTGTCCTTGGCCATCGCATCTTTCTTCATGGCATCTTTCTTCATGCTGTCCTTGGCCATCGAATCTTTCTTCATGTCGTCTGCGAGAGCATTGCCGCCGGCCAGCAGAAGACCGATGGAAAGCAGGGCTGAGGTGATCTTGATCATGGTGAATTCCTTGGTAGGTAAATGGAAAAGTGAACGGCAGTGATGCCGGTGTTTCAGGGCGACTGATAGGTACTCAGCTGCCGCCGAACCAGTTGTACCCCTGGTCTTCCCAATAGCCGCCGGGGTAGGTGTTGGTGACGAAGATCGCCTGGATGTGCTTCGGATTCTTGTAGCCGAGCTTGGTCGGCATGCGCAGCTTCATCGGAAAGCCGTAGCGCGGCGGCAGTGGCTGGCCGTCATAGCTGAGGGTCAGTTGTGTCTGCGGGTGCAGCGCGGTTGGCATGTCGATGCTGGTGTAGTAGTCGTCGGCGCACTTGAAGCCGACGTACCTGGCGCTCGTGTCCGCGCCGATGCGGGAGAGAAAGCTTGAGAAGGTGACGCCGCCCCATTTGCCGATGGCGCTCCAGCCTTCGACGCAGATGTGGCGCGTGACCTGATCGGTCTGCGGCAGCGCCCGCAGTTCGGTCAGTGTCCATGCATGCCGGTCGGCCACCATGCCGGTGACCTCAAGCCGGTAGCTGTTCGCATCGACCTGCCGGATCTCGTCCTCGCCGTAGTAGGCATTGAACGGGAATGGCCGCGTGATCATCGACTCGGGATAGGTGGGTGCCAGCTGCCTGGGATCGAACAGCCAGCCCTGCACCTTGTCGTTGAAGCGCGAGACCCTCATCAGCGCATGCTCGACGCTGTCCTGGTCGACGATCGCGCAGCCCGTCAAGAGCGACAGGCCGCCCAGCGTGAGTGAACGCTGCAGAAACAGGCGGCGCGACGGCTGCTCAATGCGGCGCAGCGCTTCCTTCACCACGGCGTCGCCGTCGATCGCGACCAGTGCGGGAGATTTCTTGATCGTCACATTGACTCCTTAGCGGCCGCGGATCATGGCCAACAGGGTGCGCGGCACTAGTGCGGCCATTGCCAGATGCACCGCGACGAACGCAACCATCGTGGCCATGGCGAAGAAATGGACCAGACGCGCAGCCTCGTAGCCGCCCAATAGCTCGCGCAGCAGCGGAAACTGCACCGATTTCCACAGCACCAGGCCCGACAGCACCAGCAGCACCGCGTCGGCGATCACGAACAGATAGGTTGCGCGCTGCACCGCGTTGTACTGGCGCAGATCCGCATGCGACAGGCGGCCGCGAAAGGCGGCGCGCAGATCGGCGACGATGGCACGCGGCGACAGCGGGAAGAATTTGCGTACGATGCGCCCGGTGCCGACGTTGCACAACAGGTACACCAGGCCATTGGCGGCGAGCAACCACATCGCCGCGAAGTGCCACTGAATCGCGCCGCCGAGCCAGCCGCCGAGCGTGATCGCCTTGGTGAATTTGAAGTCGAACAGGGGCGATGCGTTGTAAATGCGCCAGCCGCTCATCGTCATGGTCACCACCGCGAGCGCATTGAGCCAGTGCGTCGCGCGCAGCCAGACTGGGTGGATGGTGTGCGTGGAGTCGGTCATGAGAACGCCCCGTCAGTAATCAGGAAGCCGCGCACTGGCTTGCGCTCACCGCCTGGAGGACGCTGCCGTCGCGCTCGTCCTGCACAAAAGCGACCACCTCCAGCCCTGCGCGGTTCCAGGCAGCCGGCAGCGCAATGTCGCGTTGCACGCGTGCTGCGCCACCGGTCAGGCGGATCGGTCCGATCCATGCACGCACCACATGGTCGTGCGCCAGCGTCACTCCACTGTTTTCACCACGCGTCACTTTCGACACGAGGCCGCTCTCGGCGAGCGCCAGGTACAGTGCGGCTGGCTCGGCTCCGGCGCGTGTCGTCGCCTCGGCGTCGAGCGCCAGCGCGCCGCCCGGCGCGATGCTCGCCCGCACGCGAATGGCGGCCGCGGCCGGCACGGCGTTCAGCTGCCGCACCTTGTCCCGGAATCCGCCCCGCCATGCGCGCAGCTCAGCGCCACCGACGAAGAACTGGGGCGTATAAACCGTCTTGCGCTGATTGGCGCGCACCAGCCAGTTCTGGCGCTCGCCGAAGGCAGCTTGCGCGTACGGGTCTTTCCAGCCGATGTAGTCCCAATAGCCCACGTGCAATGCCAGAGGCACTGCCTCGGCCGCTGGATCCAGCGCCTGCCGCAGGCGACTGAGCTGCTGGTCGGCTGGCGGACAACTGGAGCAGCCTTCGGAGGTGTAGAGCTCGACCAACGCGGCCGTGTTCGGCCCGCTGCGCGCGTCGCAGGCTGCAAAGCTGATGGCCGGCAGGAAAGCCGTCGACGCGCCGGCGGCAACGGCGCAGATGGCAAAGGTACGCAGTTTCATGAGTAAGTCATCTTTTCCTGGAATGAATACCGCGCATTTCGGACCAAGAGCAGTTCAGTTCGCGCGGTCTCGGAACTAGTTCGCGTGAAAGTGGCGTGCGGTTACAGGGTCGGGCACAATTCTCATCCAGCCCGCGCGTATCGAACTTATTTTCACGCGGCTGTAACCGAATGGTTCGATGCAGCGAATGCAAGAAACTGGCCGGTTGAACGCGAGCGAGCAGCGGCTCGGAGATCTGCTAAACCGCGGACTCGCCGGCGACGCGCCGGCCTACCATGCGTTCCTGCAGGAACTGAGCGTGCATTTGCGCGCCTTCCTGAGGAAACGTCTCGTCCGCTTGCCAGACGAGGTAGAGGATCTGGTGCAGGAATCGCTGCTGGCCATACACAACCAACGCCATACCTATGACGCCGGACAGCCGTTGACGGCGTGGATTCACGCGATCGCGAAATACAAGCTGGTCGATTTGCTGCGCCGGCGCGCGAAGCGAGACCTGCTCACCGATCCGCTGGACGACGAGTTCGACTTTGCGTCCGCCGCGGATACCGAGGCCGCAGACGCGCGCCGCGATCTCGGCAAGCTGCTGGAGCAGCTGCCCGACCGGCAGCGCCTGCCCATCGTGCATATGAAGCTGGAGGGTCTGTCGGTGGCGGAAACCGCACGGCTCACGGGCATGTCGGAGTCAGCGGTCAAGGTGG